>JAYSVF010000129.1:0-4265 GCA_043718695.1 Acidimicrobiia bacterium
GGCGGACGTCCGCTGCATCACGCCATGTTGATGATGATCCCTGAAGCTTGGGAAAACCACGCCACCATGTCGCCCGAGAAGAAGGCGTTCTACCAATTCCACGCCTGCATCATGGAAGCCTGGGATGGCCCGGCCGACGTTGCCTTTACCGACGGTTCCGTAATCGGTGCGGTTCTCGATCGCAACGGTTTGCGCCCATCACGTATATGGATCACTTCGGATGATCTGGTCATCATGGCTTCAGAAGTAGGTGTACTTGATATCGACCCATCAAAAGTTGTCCGCAAGTTACGCCTCCAGCCCGGACGGATGTTCCTCATTGATACTGTCGCGGGCGAGATTGTCGATGACGAGGATGTAAAGCAGGCACTGGCTACCGAGCATCCTTATGAGGACTGGCTCCACGCTGGTTTGCTCATGATTGATGACTTGCCTGATCGTCCCCATGCTGTGTATCCGCATGAGAGTGTGTTGCGCCGGCAAACCACGTTTGGGTACACCCAAGAAGACCTACGCATACTTATGACCCCGATGGCCAAGACCGGCGGCGAAGCCCTTGGGTCGATGGGTACCGATACGCCAATCGCCGTATTGAGCGACAAGAGCCGCATGCTGTACGACTACTTCGCGCAGCTCTTCGCCCAAGTAACCAACCCTCCGCTCGACGCCATTCGTGAAGAACTCGTCACCAGCCTTGGCAATGCCATTGGGCCTGAGGGCAACGTCTTGGCGCCAACCCCGGCCAGTTGCCGCATGATTTCGCTCAACTCGCCCATCATCGATAACGACGATCTGGCCAAGCTGCTCCACGTCAACGACGATGGCGACATGCCGGGCTACCGTCCGTATTTGGTGAAGGGCTTGTTCAAGGTTGCCGGTGCCGTTGCTGGAAACACGCCGAGCTACGCAGCAGGCGAACAACTTCGTATGCGCCTAGATGAATTGTGCACGGAGGTTTCTGCGGCCATCAGCGAAGGCGCCAAGGTGGTCATTCTTTCCGACCGCGATTCCAACGCTGAGCTTGCCCCGATTCCGTCTCTGCTGTTGGTTGGCGCAGTGCATCATCACCTGATTCGCGAAAAGACCCGCACGCAGATTTCGATCGTGGTCGAAACCGGTGACTGTCGCGAAGTGCACCATGCGTGCTTACTAATCGGGTATGGCGCATCCGCGGTGAATCCCTACCTGGCCTTTGAAACGATCGAGGACATGATCCGCTCTGGCGATCTCGACGCCGATCCGAAGAAAGCCGTCAAGAATTACGTCAAGGCCATGGGCAAGGGCGTGCTTAAGGTCATGTCAAAGATGGGCATCTCCACGGTGTCCTCCTACATGGGCGCACAAGTTTTCGAAGCTATTGGCTTGGGCGAAGACGTCATTGGCCGCTACTTCACCGGGACCGTCTCGCGCCTTGGTGGGGGAGGGCTGGATGTGATTGCTGCTGAGGTAGCAACCCGGCATGCCAAGGCCTATCCCGATCGTGCCGAGGCCCGCGCTCATCGTTCGCTTGAACAGGGTGGCGAGTATCAGTGGCGCAGGGAGGGTGAGCATCACCTGTTCAATCCCGACACGGTGTTCAAGCTGCAACACGCCACCAGATCCAAGCGCTATGACATCTTCAAGGAATACACCAAGCTGGTCGACGATCAGTCTGCACACTTAGCAACCCTGCGTGGTCTGTTCCGTGTTCGCTCGGCTGACGAGATGGGTCGGGTTGCCATTCCCATTGACGAAGTGGAACCAGTTTCAGAAATCGTCAAGCGGTTCTCCACCGGCGCAATGTCCTACGGTTCTATCTCGGCCGAGGCCCACGAAACCATGGCCATTGCCATGAACCGATTGGGTGGCAAGAGCAATACGGGTGAGGGCGGCGAAGACGTCGAACGATTCATCCCTATGGCCAACGGCGACTCCAAGCGCTCCTCGATCAAGCAGGTTGCATCCGGTCGTTTCGGTGTGACGAGCGAATACCTCGTGAATGCCGACGATCTCCAAATCAAAATGGCGCAGGGTGCCAAGCCTGGCGAAGGTGGTCAGCTGCCTGGTTCCAAGGTGTATCCGTGGATTGGCAAAACCCGTCACTCCACACCTGGTGTTGGTCTCATTTCGCCGCCGCCGCACCACGACATCTATTCGATCGAGGACCTGGCGCAGCTCATCCACGATCTCAAGAACGCCAACAACACCGCACGTGTACATGTGAAGTTGGTGGCTGAAGTTGGCGTGGGCACGGTAGCTGCTGGTGTTTCGAAAGCCCACGCTGATGTGGTGCTCATCTCTGGTCATGACGGTGGGACGGGGGCCTCGCCGCTCACCTCACTCAAGCACGCTGGTGGTCCGTGGGAATTGGGTCTGGCCGAAACGCAACAGACGCTCCTACTCAACGGTCTCCGTGATCGCATCGTGGTCCAGGCCGACGGGCAGCTCAAAACCGGACGTGACGTTGTCATAGCTGCGTTGCTCGGGGCAGAAGAGTTCGGTTTTGCGACCGCACCGTTGGTGGTGAGCGGTTGCATCATGATGCGCGTTTGTCATCTCGATACCTGTCCGGTAGGTGTGGCTACGCAGAACCCGAAGCTTCGCGAAAAGTTCAGCGGCAAGCCCGAGTTCGTGGTGAACTTCTTTGAGTACATTGCTGAAGAAGTACGTGAACTTATGGCTGGCCTCGGCTTCCGCACGGTGCTGGAAATGGTCGGTCAAGTTGGATCGATTGATACTGATCCAGCCGTAAACCATTGGAAGGCCGCCGGCCTCGATTTGTCGCCGATTCTGCATGCTCCTGTGAACGCTTACAACCAAACGTTGTACAACTCCACGACCCAAGACCATGGGCTCGAAAAAGCGCTTGATAAGACGCTGATTGCGTTGTGCTCGTCGGCACTCGAAGATGCCCGGCCGGTGTCATTGGAGTTGCCGATTCGGAACGTGAACCGAACCGTTGGGACCATGTTGGGCGCTGAAGTTACGCGCAGATATGGTGGCGCTGGTCTGCCCGACAATACGATTCAGATTCAGTTCACTGGCTCGGCTGGCAACTCGTTTGGGGCGTTTGTGCCTAAGGGAATCACGCTCCGAGTTGAGGGCGATTCCAATGACTACTTCGGCAAAGGCCTCTCCGGTGGACGTCTTGTGGTGTACCCGCACCGCGATGCGCCCGCTTCGTTTGTGGCCGAGGACAATATCGTCGCAGGCAACGTTGCGCTCTATGGTGCGACGAGTGGCGAGGCCTACATTCGCGGCATTGTGGGCGAGCGGTTCTGTGTTCGTAACTCCGGCGTGACGGCTGTAGTCGAGGGTGTGGGCGACCATGCTTGCGAGTACATGACCGGCGGTAAGGTGCTCGTGCTTGGGCCGACGGGCCGAAACTTTGGCGCTGGCATGTCCGGTGGCGTTGCGTACGTTTATAACCCCAATGGCGTGTTCCCGTCACTACTGAATCGCGAGATGGTCGATCTTGACCCGCTCACCGAGGACGATCGTGGCGTGATCAAGCAGATGTTGCAAGCGCACTTTGCCGAAACTGGTTCTGCGGTTGCTGATCGTTTGCTTGCTTCGTTTGTGGCCGAGACCAAGAACTTCTACAAGGTCATGCCGCAGGACTACAAGCGAGTGCTCAGAGCCAAAGCAGCCGCCGAAGCCGCCGGAACCAACGTCGACGAAGCCATCATGGCCGCCGCCCGCGCTTAGTTGGTGTGGCGCACCAATTCGTGTGGACGCAGCAAAGAAGTGATCCGAACTTGTGGGATCGGGTGTCTATCAAGCACCCGATTCCACGAGTTCAGCCTGTAAGCCAGCAGTAGCCGACGGGATCGTGCGGCCGCATCAATGAAGTGATTCGAACCTGTGGGATTGGGTGTTTAGCAAGCGCCTACTTGCACGAGTTCGGAACGTAAGTCAGCAGCTACCGGAAACCGTGTCGGTCACAGTACATAAGTGCACATAGTGGGTGGGAAAAGGGGCTTAACAAGCACCTAAATCCCACACAGTCAAACGTAAGTAAGCAGCAGGATTTTGAGAATGAGGAACAATCATGGGTGAGCTTGGTGGATTTCTAAAGAACGGTCGGGCAACGCCAACACGGCGGCCAGTACCGGTGCGCCTGCGCGACTGGAAAGAGGTTTACGAACCGTTTCCGGATGCGGCACTCAAGACCCAAGCCGGACGTTGCATGGACTGCGGTATTCCGTTCTGTCACAACGGCTGCCCACTCGGAAACCTCATTCCCGAATGGAACGACCTCGTCTACAAAAACGATTGGGAAGAAG
>JAYSVF010000130.1:0-26190 GCA_043718695.1 Acidimicrobiia bacterium
AGGCCAATCAATCGTGCAACTGCCGGGAATCTCCACCCCTGCGCCAATGCTGCCCTCCCCGATTGTGACCGCAGTCATTCCTGGTGCGTCCTTACCCCAGCCTGTCGCGCCGGCCCCAAGCACCCCGAAGTCGACGGGTTCGGGAGGTTCCACGGGCTCGTCGACAAGTGTGTCGAGTGTTCCAAGTGTGGCAAGCGGGTCAAGCTCGGCGAGCACGGTCACTCCATCGAAGCCATTGGCCCCACCCATCCCCTTGGCGCCGCCCAGCACCCTTGCCCCGCCAATCCCGTTAGCTTCGCCGAGCGTTCTCGGCCAGCCCCGAACATCAACGTCTACTTCTCCGTCGACTTCTCCGTCTAGTTCACCGTCCAGCGCTGCTGTGCCGAGTGCTGTGACAATTTCGCCGACAATTTCGCCGACAATATCGAAAGCCCCAACAACCTCGACAACCCTGACCACCGTTGCGCCCGCGACAGCAGCTCCAGCCAAGGCTTCCCCGAGCGTTCCCAGTTCGGTTCCCGCTCGAGCGGTGGTTTCAGTGCCGCAGGCCAATCCTTCGGGAGGCGCAGTTCAGGTTGCCGGGTCCTCATCCAACCAGGGCTCCACCTTGCCGACGATTCTTATTCGGCCAGTGCTCGATGCAAGTGTTGCGGTGGCAGCGGCGGTAGAAGTCGCAGGCGGTGATACCGATCAAGACACTCCTTCAACCGACGGGTCAGCAAAACCCACTTCACCCACACCCACAACGCCAACAACCACGATTCCTAAGGTGTACGTATTTGCAGAGCCAACCGGTCCGGCGCGAGCAGTGCACCCTCAGAATGCCGAGGTCGTAGCTTGGTTGCAAACCAAAATCGGCGTGCCCTATGTGTGGGGTGGCGAAGGTGCCACCGGGTTTGATTGTTCGGGCTTGTCCATGATGGCGTGGCGATCGGTTGGTGTCTCGATGCACCACAATTCGCGGGCCCAGTTTGGGCAAACGGATCGGATTGCGCTTGCCGATATTGCCCCGGGCGATCTCCTCTTTTACGGTGATCCCATTCATCACCTCGGCATTTACATTGGTGGTGGAAAGATGATCGAGGCTCCACGAACGGGGCTGACCGTGCGGGTTTCTTCGATCAAACGTCGTGATTTGGTCGGGGCCGGACGAGTCCGCTGGAATCCTTGATGCATCAGCGGTAACCGCGTATGTTCGTGCGCGGAGTTCAGGGTGTTGCTTCGATGCCGCTACGTTGGCGTGATGCGTGCAGCCGTTATCATCAACAAAACTCTCACCATCGAAGACCGTCCTGATCCCGTCGCTGGTACCGGCGAGTTGCTCATTGCCGTTCGTGCCGCAGGGCTCAACAATGCTGATCTGATGCAAATCGCCGGGTTTTATCCAGCACCTCCAGGTTCACCTGCAGATATCCCTGGTCTTGAATTCGCCGGTGAAGTAGTTGGCGTGGGACCTGGCGTGTTCCGCTTTGTCGTTGGTGATCGGGTCATGGGTGTCGTTGGTGGCGGCGCATTGGCAACCATGCTCACGGTGCATGAGCGAACAGTCATCCCTGTTCCCACTTCAGTTTCGTGGGAGGCCGCGGGTGGGTTTCCCGAGGCATTCACCACTGCACATGATGCGATTTTCACGCAGTGCAAGCTGTCGATGGGTGAACGAATTTTGATTCACGGCGCAGCCGGTGGTGTTGGGGTTGCGGCAGTGCAGTTGGCGGCCGCAGCTGGCGCGTTTGTGGTGGCGTCGGTTCGTGATCCACAACGCCGTGGTGCCGTTGAAACATTGTCGCCAGGGCGAATCGTTGCGGTTGATCCAGCCGATGTGGCCGAGCATGGTCCCTTCGATGTGGTGCTGGAACTCATCGGCGCAAGCAATATGGCAACAAACATTTCCAGCCTTTCGGTCGGCGGACGAATTTCCATCATTGGCGTAGGTGGTGGAGGCGGCAAAGGCGAGGTAGATCTGTTGGCGTTGATGGGCAAACGCGGATCAATTCACGCTTCTACGTTGCGTTCCCGTCCGCTTGAACAAAAGGCTGCGGCAGCGGCATTGCTGGAGAAAGCATCACTGCGTCTCTTTGCCGATGGGGTTTTCCAAGTGCCCTTGGTTGCCAGCTACCCGCTCAACCAAGTGAGCGATGCCTACGACCGTTTCCGAAGCGGTTCGAAGTTCGGCAAAATCGTCGTTACTTGCTAAGTGTGCGTAGTGCTTTGGTCCTATGGTAGGCGAGCGGAAGTAGATGAATAACCAACGCTTGGCCAAAGATTTGCCAACTCGTGATGAGTTCTTTGCGCAGTGGCAAATCAACCACCATGCTCCTGATCTTGATCCTCGGGATACGTTTGCGTTGCGATGGTTTTTATCCTTCACCTATGTGTGCGCCAAGCCGTTTGCTCGTCGCAACGTTTCCCCGAACGTCGTTACTTTGGGCGGACTGGCCTTGGGTGCCTTGGCTTTGCTAGCAACGAAGGTTGCGCCGGCCCTGGGTGGGTTGGTGGTGCTTGTATCGTCGCTCACTGATGGGGTTGATGGTGCTGTGGCTGCGCTTAGTGGCCGTTCTTCGAAGATTGGTTTTGTGCTCGATTCGGTGGTGGACCGGATTAGTGATGCGTTGTTTGTCATTGCGTTGGTGATGGTGGGGGCCAACGAACGGCTCGCTGCCGGTGCGATTGGTGCCGTGTGGTTGTTGGAATACACCCGGGCTCGCGCCGGGAACGCAGGCTTGGGGGAGATTGGCGTGGTCACGATCGGCGAACGACCGACACGTGTTTTAGCTAGTGGATTGGCTCTGGTTGGCGCACAGCTCCTTCCGGCCCGGGCCCCGTGGTGTGGGAATGTCGGGGCGGTAATAACCCTGGTTGCCTGCAGTGTTGCGGTGCTGCAACTGGGCTGGTACCTGCGACGTGCGTTGCGTTGAAAGATTCTCAACTCAAGCTGTTCGGATCAGCTAGCACCGGGCTGCATCAGCACGCTACGGTTGGGGATGCACGTAGCCATCTATTCCGATGTTGTTTGCCCGTGGTGTTCGATTGGGAAGACTCGATTTGAGAATGCTTTGGCTGCGCTGCCTGTTGAGGATCGGGCTCGAGTCACCTACTCGTGGATGCCCTATCAGCTCGACCCAACGGCTTCATCGACGGCTACTCCGGTCATCGAGGGCTACGCCAAAAAGTTCGGTGGCGAACAAAAAGCCGCGGAGATCATCGCCCACGTAACGGCGACTGCGGCAGCCGAAGGCATCACGTTTCGCATGGACCGGGCACTTCGAGCCAATACCTTCGATGCGCACCGTTTGCTTTGGTTTGCTCTGCACACTTATGGTGCCGAGGTACAAACCTCGCTAAAGAATGCGTTGCTGGCCGCATACTTTGACGACGGCTTAAACATTGCTGATCATGGTGTGCTTGCCCAAACAGCAGTTGCCGCCGGACTTGATGGTCCGACGGCAATCGAATTTTTGGCTTCAGACCGTGGAGCTGCTGAAGTACGGGCCGAGGTTGCCGAAGCCTCCTCAATGGGAATCTCGGCAGTGCCCACCTTTGTCATCAACGGCGAGTGGTCAATTCCCGGCGCTCAAGACACCGAGACCTTCGTACGTCTCCTTACCAAAATGCTGGCCGACGAAGTTCCCGTGTAGCCCCGTGCTTAGCCGGAGTGTTCGGCTGTGAGGTTCCAAAGGCTTACACAACGGTTGCCTCGTACATCCTCAATCACTGAGGTTGCAGCCGTGTGGAGCGTAAATAAGCGTCCCTGAGCGGCCTGCAATCCAAGGGCTCGTGCAGCCAGGATGCGGAGGAGGTGGGCATGGGCTACAACAACCAGAGTTCCCAGCGCTCCCACAACCGAGGGCACATGGGCAGCAAGAAACGCATCGCAACGGGCACCCACCTGTTCAGTGGTTTCGCCGTTGGGGTTTCCATCGCGCCACAAATCCCAATCGGGGCGAGTTGCTCGAATTTCCGGGCTGGTGAGACCCTCATAGTCCCCGTAGTGCATTTCCATGAGGTTGTCGTCGGTACAAACTCGATTCGCCCCGAAGATAATCTCGGCAGTTGTATGTGCACGTTGTAATGGGCTGGAAATGATCGTGGCAGAGTCCCAATCGGTGCCGAGTACCGAGCGTACGTTGGTGATCGCGCGATTTGATTGGGCGATACCTTCGGGTAGCAGAGCAAGATCAGTGCGGCCGGTGTGCTGCCCTGAGATGCTCCATGCCGTTGCGCCGTGCCGAATCAATACGAGTTTCATAATTTGCTCCGCGTGGTTGGGGTCGCTGACCGCTTGAATTGCAAGAGTTGTGACGGTTTGTGACGAATACGAGCACAAAAAAGTCGCAACGCCCTCGGGCGAGTGAGGCGTAGTACGTTAACGCTTCACTAGGCGCAGGATGACGTTGTTGCGATCGTCGGTGACCCAGAGGGAATCATCAGGGGCGACAGCGGTTCCGACTGGTCCACCAAATTCTTGGGTGTCGGTTTCGCCCCAGTTGCCAATCAGCTCAACGGCTTCGCCATTGGGTTTACCGGAGCTGTCGACGCGGAAGCCCATAAGCCGATGCCCCGTGTCGCGGTAGCCATGATACGAAACAACGAGCTGGTTGCCCCAGTAGCTCATTCCTAGCGGTGCGGCGTGGGCGGGAAGAAGCTTGAGCGGTGCAATCGTTTGTGTGCACGCATACTTTTTGAACTCAGGTGACGGACGTTGATCGGAATAGCAGTAGGGCCACCCGTAGTTGCCGCCCTGAGTGATCACGTTGAGTTCTTCATGGGGGAGCGTGTCATCGGAGAGTTTAGGATCTGCGTCGTTGATGGCGTCGCGGCCATTTTCTGCTTGCAAGATCGTGCCTGAGCTGTGCACCGCCATGCCCATCGAATTCCGTAGGCCGCGGGCCACAACGGTCCACGCGCCGGCCTTTCCTGAGGGCCATTGCATGGCGTAGCGACGAATCACCGCAGATGCATTTTTGCCCTCAGCAGCGGGACACGTTGGTTTGCCTTTGAACTTTTCGCAATTGTTGGTGGACGATCCAACCCCAACGAGTAGTTGCTTGTCGGGCGTGAACGCAAACGGCGTAAGCGGGTGCAAGCCCTTGCCCGGGAGCCCGGTAACGACCGGTTCCATCACGATTGGAGAAGCCGTTGGGTCAAACCGACTGATTTTGCCAACCTCTCCAACGTAGAGCTTGCCGTCCGGGCCCTTGGCAATGCTCAGCGGCCGATCCAGTTTGGTTACAACCCGTTTGACCGACCAGGTTTTTTTTCCGGTCCTGGTGAGCTTGGCTAGTGAGCCGGTTTTGGGATTCCATCCACCGAATTCCACTACCCACGCTTCGGTATCTGAGATCGGCAGAACTCCACGAGGGGCCTTCAAGTCACTGGCAATTGTCTCCAGCTCATACCCGGGGGCGACGGTGACGGTCAGTTTGGTTTGGGCCTGCGCAACGGTGCGGGGAATGGCAAATACTGCCGTGCCTATCCCGGCCGCTCCAAGGGCCAAAGCCCCCAGTGTTTTTCGGTTCATGACCTTCGAGGCTACAAGTCCTTGGCTCACTCGCCGAGCTATCACCGTTTGAGAACGGCTGGCCTGTAGGGCTGTTAGGTCTGGGGGTGCGGTGTGCCCAAACGCAGGGTTTACTGGTCGCTGGAGCCCTTCCACAGGTTTATCCCGGCTTCGGTGGCAAAGGAGTCGATGGCTTTGAGCTCGTCGGCACTGAGGTCAAGGTTGTCGAGTGCGGCGATGTTGTCTTCGAGTTGCTTCACGCTGCTGGCGCCAATCACCAGCGACGTCATTCGGGGATCACGAAGCGACCATACCAAGGCAAGCTGAGCGAGGGTCTGTCCGCGCTTTGCGGCGATGTCGTTGAGGCCGGTCACTTGAGCGAGACGAGTAGGGGTAATCGAATCGGGACTTAATGCACCGCCAGTTGCCGCACGCGAATCGCTGGGAATCCCGCCAAGGTAACGGTTGGTGAGGAGGCCCTGAGCCAAGGGGGAGAAGGCAATGCAACCAGCACCTACGTCTTCGAGGGTGTCAAGCAGGTTGTCATCTTCGATCCAGCGGTTGATCATCGAATAGGAAGGCTGATGAATCAGCAGTGGCACCTTGAGCTCACTGAGCATGCGGGCGGCTTCGCGTGTGCGTGCCGAAGAGTAGGAAGATATGCCCACATAGAGTGCCTTGCCCTGTTGCACGATTGAGGCCAAGGCGCCGACGGTTTCTTCCAGCGGCGTATCAGGATCAACGCGATGCGAGTAGAAAATGTCCACGTATTCAAGGCCCATCCGAGCGAGGGACTGGTCAAGTGAAGCGATCAAGTATTTCCGTGATCCTAAGTTCCCATAGGGTCCCGGCCACATGTCATAACCGGCCTTGGTGGAAATAACCAGTTCATCGCGGTAGGACTTGAAGTCGGTGGCCAGCATCCGCCCAAAGTTTGCTTCGGCGGCGCCGTAGGGAGGCCCGTAGTTGTTGGCCAAATCGAAGTGGGTTACCCCTAGGTCAAAGGCTCGGGTGCAGATTTCTCGCTGGGTTGACCAGACTCGATCATCACCAAAGTTGTGCCACAAACCAAGCGAAATCGCAGGAAGCATCAGCCCGCTGCGTCCTGTTCGTCGATAGGTCATCGAGTCGTAGCGGGTGGGGGCGGCTTGGTAATTCACAAGAGAAGACCTTACCCGGGTACCCGTTACCGCCCATTTGGTGTAGGCGTTTCCGTGAGCTACTCGGTTTTGTCAAGTGCGATGTTGCGGAGCTCCTCGGAGCGGGGGAGGGTGAGCGCAAGCAGGCTGGGGTGGGTGATGATCCAGAACTCGTCATTGAGTACCGCCTTGACCACGGAGTGAGCTACGGATTCGGGTTCGACAAAGCTCAACTTTGTGGTGTCGAGTAGACCGCGGTTGGGCTTACGGCGGGAGGAATCAGCGTTGGCAAGATGCTCGGGCCGGTTGCGCTCGCTGGCACCAAGGTTGGTGTTCACGAAACCCGGACACAAGACGCTCACCCCTACGTTCGTCCCGGCAAGCTCATGTCGCATTGATTCTGAAATTCCTACAACTGCATACTTTGTTGCGGTGTACGGCGCGCTTACGAAAGCGCCGAGCCCGGCAATCGATGAGGTATTCACGATATGGGTGTTGCTCGGATTGGCCAGCATGACGGGAAGAAAAGCATGGAGTACGTGAATGACCCCGCGAAGGTTTACATCGATAACCCAATTCCAGTCGTGCAGAGTTTGATCGGTTAGTCGACCGGTTCCTCCAACGCCCGCATTGTTCAGGAGCAGATCGCAGGTTCCGAAGCACTCCACAACCGTGTTTGCGAGCTGTTGCACCGAGTCAGGATCGGTGACATCGGTATGAACTCCAGTTACCCCAAGTTCGTTGGCGGTGTGATTGAGCGCAGCTTCTTCGATATCGGCGATCACCACCCGCATGCCAAGATCACGAAACGCCACCGCCATGGCCTTGCCGATGCCGCTTGCGCCACCCGTCACTACCGCCACTCGTTCAACAAATTCTGCAATCATGCGAGGAGCCTAACGGTGCGCCGAATCCGAGAGCCAAAGCTGATGACGCACCTACCCGCGGAGTTTGTCGAGGGTGCGACGATCACGCTTCGTTGGGCGACCAGCTCCAGAATCGCGAACAAATATGGGAACGTAGGTTTCTCGCTCGACGATTGGTGAGGTGTCGATGAAACATTCAGCAGCCGCTGGTGCTCCAACGCGTTTGTCGATGATGCGAACTACCTCGAGGATGCGCTCGCTCTGTTCAACACGGGCAACCACATGATCACCCACCCGAACGACCGCAGAAGGTTTCACGGATTTGTCATTGATTTCTACATGCCCGCCTTCGCACGCATCGGTGGCTGCGGTGCGCGTCTTGTAGACACGCACCGCACAAAGCCACTTATCAATACGAGTTCCATCCACCGCTTGACTCTAAACCCAACTGTGGCAGTTAAATGTTTGAGCCACCGTCGATGGTCAAGGTTTGTCCGGTTGTGAACCCGCCAGCTTTTGAGGCCAACATGACGGCCATGCCAGCGATTTCATCGGGAAGGCCAATCCGGCGCAGTGCAGCACCACTGGTCGCCGATTTGAGGATAGTGGGATCTTCCCAGAGGTACTTAGCGAAATCGGTACGGATCAGGCCCGGGGCGATGGCATTGGCCCGAATGTTGTGCTCTCCGTACTCAACGGCGATGTTGCGCGCCATCTGCATGTCGGCAGCCTTGGAGAGTGCATAGGCGCCGAGGATGGCTGAACCCGAATGCCCAGCGACGGAGGAGATGATGGTGATCGAGCCATCTTTGCGTTCCGTCATTTCGGGGAGCACCATGGAGCAAAGCCAGTGGTTCGATTTCACGTTGGAAGCCATGATTTTGTCGAAGGCCTCGTCGGGAATTCCTGCCATTGGCCCGGCATAAGGGTTGATGGCGGCGTTGCACACTAAAATGTCGATCGGCCCGAGTAGCTCCCGAGTCTTATCGACGAGATTTTGTAGTTGTTCTTTGTACCCAATGTTGCAAGGAATGGCGATTGCTGATCCGGGGAAATCAGCATTGATCTCAGCGGTAACGGCCTCGCAGGCATCAGGCTTGCGGCTCGAAATCACTACACGTGCGCCGTGTTGGGCCATCCGATAGGCAATGGCCTTGCCAATACCTTTCGTGGAGCCGGTGATGATTGCGGTTTTGCCGGTGAGATCAAAAAGATTGTTGGGGGTGTTCGTCATGCCGCACAGTCTGGCTGCTCAGAGAGCAGCGCACCAACCCCGAACCAACCCAGCAGCAACCCCGAACCAACCCCGCAGCAACGAAGCGTCAACCCTGCAGCAACTCAGCGTCTTGACAGGGCGTCGCGGAACGCCGGGACAACCTCGTTCAGATAGGCCGTCAAGGCTTCTTCGTTCCAAGGGGCACGCAGAGCAATGTTGATGTCATCAGCCCCTGCATCCACATATTCGAGTAACCGCGCGACGGCGTCATCGGGAGTGCCTAACAGCGCACCGCCGGAAACTCGATCAAACATTGGACCCCATTGGGTCTTGAGTCCCTCAAGGGTTGCGTCGGCCTCGGATCGCGTGGTCGAGAGACTGAACAACAAGTTGACACCGCGCCGAATCGATGTTGGATCACGGCCTTCGACCCCGCACCAAGTATCAAGTACACGGCTGAGACGGGCGAACTCGGTGGGATCGATGTAGGCCGTGTTCCAGCCATCAGCGTGACGAGCGACGAGACGCAACGTTTTCTTCTCGCCAACTCCGCCAATCCAAATCGGCAACCGATCCTGTACCGGAGCGGGAAGGCACGAAGCGTCGTCGACCCGAAAGTGTTTGCCGGTAAACGTGGTGCGTTCCTGAGTTAGTAGGCCGCGAATGATGGTGGTGGCTTCATTGAGCATGTCGAGGCGAACCCCAATGGAAGGGAAGTCATAACCAAAGGCTTTGGCTTCGGGTTCGTGCCAGCCAGCGCCTAGACCGAGTTCGAACCGTCCGTTGCTGAGATGATCGAGCGTTGTAGCGGCTTTGGCCAGCACTCCGGGTGATCGGTAGCCGACGTAGAAAACGAGGCAACCAATGCGGGCTCGTTCGGTATCGGCGGCGAGTGCTCCTAACACGGTCAGGGCCTCAAAGTGGTCGACGGTTCCGCCAGCACTGGGTGCTTCATAGAGATGGTCCCAGGCCGAGATCCAGTCGAGGTGAGCATCAAGTTGACGCCACGTTGCCCGCATTTTGGCCATACTCATGTTTTGTTGCCCAACATGCGCGCCAACGCGAATGGTCTGCTGTTTTCCAGACGGATGGTCGAATGTGGCATGGACAACTGGTTGTTCGGGCATGGCCCCATCCTTCGCTGGTTCGTGCAGAGTTGCAAAACGGCTCGTTCCAAAATGATCCGCAATTGGGCTTCGGAATCTGCCTGGAGGCGGGGGTAGCTCAACGTGTGAAATGTCGCGGGGAGTCGTACACTTCGGGTACAGCCACTTGGAGGTACTGATGACCGTCGCCGTTCCGTCGTTGAAACCCTTGCATGAGACGCATAGCGTTGCCTTTGATGGAGCCGTTGACGCCGACGGACATATCCTTGAACCACCGGATCTTTGGGAGAACTACATCGATCCAAAGTTTCGCGATCGGGCTCTGAGAATCGTTGTTGACGAAGAGGGCCTCGAAGAGTTAGAAATCGACGGCAAGCGTTCCACCATGAGTAGGAAGGGCTTTCCGGCGACGCTAGGGGCGATGGGAGCGCCCGATCTGGCCGACATGCAAAAAAATCCTCTGCGTACGTATCAAGGTGAATCACCGTATGGTTCGATGGATCCCAAAGAACGGATCGAGCTTCTCAACGCCGAGAACATCGATATCGCCATTTTGTATACGACGGTTGGATTGTTGTGGGAAGCCGAAGTTAGTGACCCGGAACTTTCTCAGGCTTACACAAAGGCCTACAACCGCTGGATCTGTGAGTTCTGTGCCGGTGAATCGCGGCTGGTTCCGACCGCGCATCTTTCACTCAGCGATCCCATCGCTGCAGCGAAGGAATTGGAACGCGCCGTTGGAGAAGGTGCCAAAGGCGGATACGTCGCCCCGTTTACGCACGACGGCAGACCGCTTGGTCATCCAAGTAACAATCCGGTTTTTGCAGCAGCGCAAGATCTTGGCGTGCCGCTGGCGTTACATCCAACCTTCGAACCGCAATGGACGAAGGGAACGAGGATGGGTTCCTGGGAGAACGTGAAGCAGTTGCGGCTGTTGGCTTCCGTGCAAGCATCCGATGGCGTTCGGCATCAGTTCACCACGCTGTTCGATTACGCCGTGTTCGATCAGTTTCCGAAGCTGAAGTTTCTAGTTCTTGAATCCGGTGGTGGATGGATCGGCTACTGGCTCGACCGGATCGACGCGGTGTATTCCCACACGTTCATTGGTGATCGAGTGCCGCTCAAACACAAACCGAGCGACTATTTCCGTGAGCAAATTTGGATCAGCTGTGATCCGGATGAACGGATGATTCCAGCGTTGGCGCAACGTTACGGGGTGGAGCGCTTCCTGTGGGCATCGGATTTTCCCCACGCCGATCACACCCCGGAATACATTCATGATCTGAACGAACTTGTGGGCTCGTTTCCCGAGGCGGATCGACGCAAATTTGTTGGCGACAATGCTCGGTCGCTGTTCGGTTTATAAGCGCGCAGAAGGTAGGGCTTGGCGGTGATTCAGGGCCTATCGTTCAAGTCCAGCTGGTAGTGCACTAGTGCGTGTTCGCACAGTAAATACGCAGTGATTTCGGCGTAGGTTTTGCGATGGTGCTGGGAATCGGGGTACAAACACTGCGCAATGAATTGCGCTTCCCTGCACTAGGGTTCGCATTTGCTTATGAGCGCCGCGATACAAACACCCTTTGCAAGCTTTCGAAAATATCTTCCCGGTTTCGGTCTCGCCGCCTTGGTAGTTGGGATTGCTTTTGCCGCGGAGAATCTGGTGAAACGGGCGACGCCTGTTGTGGTTTCTCCGTTGGTCGTGGCGGTTGCCTTTGGAGCTGTTTTGGCCAACTTTCGTGCAATTCCGGCGATGTGTCGCCCAGGTTTGCAGTTTGGTGCGAGGAGGTTTTTGCGAATCGGGATTGTGCTCTTGGGCTTGCAGCTCAACGCGCAACAGATCCGAGATTTGGGTCCCCGAGGATTGCTGCTGGTGTTCGTGGTTGTTGCGGTGACGTTTCTAAGCACACAGAAGATGGGTCGACGATTAGGCCTTACCGACGGGCTTTCACTCCTCGTAGCTACCGGTTTCTCAATATGTGGTGCCTCGGCGATTGCTGCAATGCGCCCGCAATCTGATGCTGATGACGATGACACCGCTTATGCCGTTGCCCTGGTGACAATTTGCGGCACGTTGGCAATCGTTCTGTTGCCGATCGTTGGTCACCTCATTGGTTTCTCTGGTTACCGCTTTGGGGCTTGGGTGGGGGCCAGCGTGCACGATGTAGCCCAAACCGTGGCAACGGCTTCTAACGGGAATAAGGAGGCTCAAGGGCAAGCCATCGTGGTCAAGCTCACCAGGGTTGTGCTGCTTGCGCCGATGGTGGCTTTTGTGGCCATGCAACGCCGCCACGCGAAACTTCACAGCGGCGAACCGGTCGACGGAAAAGGCCCGCCAATTGTTCCCCTATTTGTTATGGGCTTTCTCGGAGCGATTGCGTTCAACTCGATCGTGAACATCCCCCCAGATACCGCCCGGATCATCAAGTACATCGAAAAAGGATTGCTCGCCGCGGCTCTCGTCGGCCTCGGGGCTGGGGTCGATGTCCGCAAATTTCGGGCCCTTGGACTCCGTCCGCTAGCCCTGGGTTTGGTGTCTTGGGTACTGATCGCCACGCTTTCAGCCATTGGCGTTGTGGCGCTGAATATCGGTTGAGGCTTCGCAGGTCACATCTTGGCTGAGCGCTGAAGAGTAACCCGGGCGCTACGGTTAGTGGGTGGAAGCAAAAGAGTTTTTGGGCCTAGAGCCAACGCATAATCCGTTTCGGTTTCATTTGCCGGTGCGGCCGGGGTTGTCCACCTGGCACGGATTTCTCTTTGGTGGAGCTGGGTTGGGCGCGGCGGTGGAGGCGCTCGAAACTGCCACCGGTCGCCCAGTCGTTTGGGCCGCCGCACAATACCTTTCCTATGCGCGCACAGGATCGGTCGTTGATCTTGACGTGAAAGTTGCCGTCTCGGGACACAACATCACCCAAGCCCGGGTAACGGGTCACGTGGCCGATCAAGAGATCCTCACGGTAAACGCAGCATTGGGGTCGCGGGACTCCGTTGGCAACGGGGAGTGGGCACAACGTCCAACTGCGCCGCACCCTGATTTGTGCCTACCGCGAACCAATACGCCATCCCAAGAAGGATCAATCAACGAGCTAATCGATGTGCGGTTGGTCGAGGCTCGCAGTTTCGCCGATTTACCCCTCGAAGGGCCCGGTTTACCGAGTGATTCTGGTCGATCGGTCGTGTGGGCTCGCATCCCCGATGTGCGCGAGGTTACGGCCATGTCGTTGGCTATCCTGGGCGACTTTGTCCCCTTCGGTGTCGGTCAGGCGCGGGGTATACAAGGCGGCGGAAACTCGCTCGACAATACGTTACGAATGGTCCAACTTGTGCCTACCGAGTGGGTGCTGCTCGATATCCGGATCCATGCTGTGCACAACGGTTTCGCTCACGGTCTTATTCATCTTTGGTCCGAAGACGGCACCTTAATGGCCACGGCCAGTCAAAGCGTGATTGTTCGCTCCGCCACCGATCGCGCTGCCAAGGCCGCCAAACGAGCGGCGCAGGAAACGGCAAGCTGAAAAATGATCCTCGGGGCGAAACGCTAGGTGAGCGCAGGTTCCTTGGTCGATGGCGGCCAAGCGGCATTCGCGCCCTCGGATTGTGAACTTGTCCGAAATCGGAAATTGAAGTTCGTTATTGGATGCCTCGCAGTACGTTTGGTGCATGGCTATCACGATGATGCAAACCGCCTGTCCGCTTGATTGTCCCGATGGATGCAGTCTCACGGTTGGGGTGGAAAACGGACGTTTGTTGAGCGTTGATGCCACCCCTGTTGGCGAGGCGGCAAACGCGTTAACGGCGGGCTTTATCTGCCAAAAAGTGAAGCATCACGCCAAACGAGTGCACGGCCCGGATCGTATCCATACCCCCTTGGTGCGGACGGGGCCGAAAGGTTCTGCGGAATTTCGACAGGCTTCATGGGACGAGGCTTTGGCCTTGGTGGCCGATCGCATCAAGGCCGCAATTGCCGCAAATGGCCCAGGTTCGGTTCTGCCCTATCTGTACAACTCCTCTACGGGTGTGCTCGCCGGTGGTTCGTTGGGTGACCGTTTCGCGGCGGAGCTTGGGCTGCCAGAGCTTGGTCACACGATTTGCGCGGCAACGATGGGTGCAGCCAAGCGGGCCGTGTTCGGTGGTTTGGTGAGCGCCGATCCACTCGATATTGAGCATGCCAAGTACATCGTGGTTTGGGGCGCCAACCCCACCGTTTCTAATACGCACCTACCGCCATTAATCAACAAAGCGGTTGGTGAAGGCGGGGCCAAACTGGTGGTGATCGATCCCCGCAAGACCGGGATTGCGGCTCGGGCCCATCGACATTTTGCGCTCAAGCCGGGAACCGATGTCGTTCTGGCTGCCGCGGTTGCTCGACATTTACAGGGCCACGAACTGCTTGATCGAGAATTTATAGGTGCACATAGTATCGGGGTTGAACGGTTTCTTGAAGCGTGTGCTCCGTGGACGCTTGATCGTGCCGCACAGGTCACGGGGCTTGACCCGATCGACATTGCCAACTTCGCCGAAGAGTGGGCTGCGGCAAAACCGGCCATGCTGCGCATTGGCTGGGGCATGGAACGGAACTTTAATGGCGGGTCAGCGATTACCACCGCGTTGGCCTTGCCGGTCCTTATGGGACACTTCGGGCAGCTTGGCTCAGGGATTCTGCATTCAACCGGCACCGGGAACGCCGTAGATGCAAGCGCGCTTACTGATGCGAAATCGGTTGGATCGTCTACGGCTGCCCGCCGGACGGTTTCGCAAAACGACCTGGGGGAAGTGTTGGCGCCAGAGGCCGGTGCGGATCGAATTGACGTGTTGCTTGTGCAGGGTGCGAATCCGGCGCTGATGAACCTGGATCAGAAATCGGTGCTGGCCGGTCTATTACGCAACGATTTGTTTACCGTGGTTCACGAGCAGGTAATGACGGATACTTGTTTGTATGCCGACGTAGTACTTCCGGCCACCACGCACTTTGAAGCCGCCGATTTAGTGGATGCCTACGGGGCTCTTTTGGTGCAGCCGTTTCCGGCGGTGATTGACCGGGTGGGGGAGAGCCGCACGAACGCAGAGTTCTTCGCCGAACTTGGCAAGTACTTTGCGCTCGATATGGATCCAGACCCCGAGGTGATGACTGCCCAGCTGCGCACACCCCGTCCGCTTGGCGAGGCCCGTATTGCTGGTGGATCGGTGCAAATGGTTGACACGTTTCCCACCCATGCCGATGGCAAGTTCCATTTGCTGCCGCCTGGGTATGAACCAGCTGCGCAGAACCCTGAGTTTCCGTTGACGCTTCTCTCCCCGGCCAACAACAAGACCATCAACTCGATGTTTGGTGAGCGCCATGGCGCAGCCCCGTTGGTGCATCTCAACACTGCGGATGCCTTGGCCCGGGGAATCGTTGACGGTCATCAGGTATCGGTCTTCAACGATCTCGCCACGCTCGAACTCACGGCGCATGTGGGTGATGACGTAAGACCAGGGGTTGTGGTTGTGGCGAAAGGCTTTTGGTCCCGCTCGTTTGGTCGTACCGACGGTTTGGGTCTCAACGCCCTCATCGCCCGCCGGGTAGAGCCCCTAGCGGGCGGAGCCTGCTTTAACGACGTGCCGGTTCAGGTGGCCGCTTTGCAGGTGACCGGTCCGTAGTCCTCGTAAAATCGAGGGGATGAAAATGACTCGTCCTGGGTCGTTTTCCTCCCCTCGGTTTGAAAACCCCGTTTTGTCTCCACAGAATCTTCGTAAGGGCTCCGCAACTCTTCCGCATGGGTTCTCTAAAGTCTTGAACATGATGTCGGGTAGCGGGGAAGAAGCCAAAGCGGAGCGGGTGGGGAACGGTTCGGAGGCGAACAGTGCAGCCGTTGCTGCCAAGCACATCGTGGTGGTGGAGGATCAACGCGACATGGCGGAGGCGATTTCGCTACGCCTACGCAGCGAGGGGTTTACGGTTTCATTGGCCTTTGATGGTCCGAGCGGTGTGGCACTGTGCGAATCGGTTCGGCCTGATGCGGTGGTGCTCGACATCAACCTGCCAGGTTTTGATGGTCTAGAAGTGTGTCGCCAAATCCAACGTGAACGTAGGGTTCCCGTGGTGATGCTCACGGCTCGCGATAGTGAAACGGATCTGCTGGTTGGTCTTGCCGTTGGCGCCGATGATTACATCACAAAGCCGTTTTCACCCCGAGAACTCGTGGCACGCATTCATGCCCTTCTGCGGCGGAGTGCCTTTTCACACTTAGCTGCTGCATCGAACCAGGTGGATGGGTCGACAGGTGATGCTGCCGATCCTGCAGCCACGAGCGAGGCAACCGGTCGTTTTGAAAGTCTCGGCGTTGTTCTCGATACGGTGCAGCACACAGCAACGCACCGAGGAATCGATGTGCACTTAACGGTCACGGAGTTTGAGCTGGCCCATTGGTTCTTAGCCCATCCAAGGATGGTCTTTACCCGCGAGCAACTGCTGCGATCGGTGTGGGGGTACCCCGATGGTTCCGGAGAACGTACGGTGGATTCCCATATACAAGCGGTTCGGAAAAAGCTTGGCGCTGAATTTGTTCGCACCGTTCATGGAGTGGGCTATGCCTTGGGGCTGCAGATCCCGAACCCTTCAGACCAGTCCCGAGCCCAGACTCTTCCTGACGAGTCTCGAGCCCAGACTTCGAGCCCTGCAACGCCATGATGCGGCTGCTTGATCGGTTGTATTCGATCAAAATGCGTTTTGGTGTGGTGATCATTGTCGGCGTTGGAAGTGCGGTGGCGATTGTGTCGCTCGGACGCAAGCTCAACATTTCCTGGGCGCTCAGTGCGCTCTTGGGTACCTCGGTTTCGCTGGTTCTGGTGCAGTTTGTGGCCCACGGAACTATTGCCCCGTTGCGAGAAATGGCCGCGGCAGCGAACGCCTTTCGAACCGGCGACTACTCCAAACGAGTGCGGGCTACAGCGCGAGACGAGGTTGGGCAGTTGGCGCGATCATTCAACCAAATGGCTGATGAGCTGGCTGAGGTCGATCGCTTCCGTCGCGAGTTGGTAGCAAACGCATCGCATGAACTACGCACACCTATTGCGGTCACCCGTGCGGTGTTGGAAAACATGGTCGATGGGGTGCAACCAGCGAACCCTGAAACGCTGAGGCCAGTTCTGTTGCAGGTAGAAAGACTTGGGCGTTTGGTTGAGCAGCTTTTAGATCTTTCACGCTTGGAATCTGGGGTCATCCCGTTTGCCTCGGAACGAGTTGACCTGAAACTCTTGGTCGAAGATGTGATCGGGGCAATCGAACTGCGGACGCAATCGTGCACGGTTGTGAACACCATTCCCGAAATGCTAAGCGCACGTGGCGATGCTGAGCGGTTGCGACAGGTGGTGGTCAACCTCGTGGACAACGCACTACGACACTCTCCGCCGGGTGATGTTGTGACCCTAAGCGCGCATCCCATTGTTGCGGAGAATCAAGTGGAACTCACCGTTTCTGACAACGGACCGGGGATACCCGCGGCTGAGGCAACCCGGGTCTTTGAACGCTTTACGCGCCTCGATGCTGCCCGTTCTGCTGGTGATGGTGGAACAGGGCTCGGACTCTCGATCGTGCGCTGGATCGTGGAGTTGCACCATGGATCGATCCACGTTGAGCAAGTTCGTGACTACGCGCCGCATGGCTGTCGAATGGTCGTCCGCCTGCCTCGGACCTTGGTGTAACGCGGAACTTAGCTTGCTGGTTCAAGCAAGGTTTTTGACATGCGAGCGAGCGTGGAGGTGTATTCCGTAACTTCAAGTTTTTGGTTGTAGGCCATGCGAGCGGCGAGGCCCTGCACCTCGGTGTCGCTAGCATTGGCGAGGGCATACTCGGCCATATGGACTCCACCCTTATGGTGTGCACGCATAAGAGTTAGAAAGATCCGGTCGGCATCAAGTCCTTGTGCCTGCTTTAGCGATTCAAGCTCGGCCTCAGAGGCCATACCTTGCATGGATTCGACCGGGGTTGACATCCCCATCCAACCCATAGCGTTTCGTCCGGAGAGTTCAGCTGGCTCCTCGCCAAGTGCCGTGAGCCTTGCTTCCATAAGACCGATTTCCCATCGCTGGAACATGATGATTTCGGTAGCAAACCCGCGAACAATTGGACTGACCGTGTTGTTGTTTAAAACCATCAGCGACATTTCAACAGCCTGATCATGGTGCGCCAGCATGTCATTGAGGAATCCACTGTCGATTGCCGTTGCCTTGGTCCCCTGATTTCGCGACTGGATCCGATCGCCCACCGTGAGGCCGATACCAGTACCAAGAATCACGAACGCCAACGAGGCGACAATTAGTTGACGAAGGCTGAACCCAGCTGGTTGTGGACCTGGTGCGTCCGAATGATCAGCTTCCGGTGAAACATTGATAGCCGACTGGTTCGGGAGAAGTTGCTCGCTGGTTGTCATTTGTGGCTTGCCTTTATGGTGCGTTCTTGTTTCACGCGCCGCCGATTTCGTGGGTGGTGGTGTTCCGTCAACCATAAACCTTCCCGTGTGAAGGTCGGCTGAGAAAGCCGACGCCTAAGTCTGCCGCACGGTGATCATGCTTTTTAGAATATTCATGATTGACTGAATTCAGCTTGTACTGAACAATACAGGAATGGTTTCTTCGCCTCTTCAACGAGTTGGGTTTGCCCTCGCCGACCCTGTTCGTCAATCGGTACTTGTGGCCCTGCTCGATGGTCCAGCGTTTCCAACGGATTTGGCCTTAGTCGTCGAGACAAGCCGAACCAATTTGTCGAATCACCTGGCGTGTTTAAGGGGTTGTGGACTGGTAACCGCCACACCTCACGGGCGAAGGCTCAGCTACGAACTGGCTTCGCCCAGCCTTGCTCACGCACTACGCGATCTACTGACCCTCGAAGCCGAAGTTTGCTGCCCGGTGAGCGAATCCTCGCTACCAGTTTCTGGGTCGAGCAAACCCAACCAATTCGCCTGGGCCAAAGGCCTTTCATCATTCGCCCCGAGTGAAAACACTGAAACGAGATAGCTGACTATGGAAGTTTTCGCTTTGGCCATCTACGCAGCCTGGCTATTCGCCGCATTCGGGGTTCGGACCGCTCTGCATTGGCGCAAGACTGGGGATTCGGGTTGGCGGGGTCTATCCGGCAGGTTTGGATCAGCCGAATGGTTGGCCGGAGTGCTATTCGTCGTCGCTTTGGTGGTTGGTGTGCTCGGACCAACTCTGGTGTTGTGGGGGCATAAGGAGATAGCTCGTTCCTCCGTCGTGGGGATTGTTGGATCGGCACTTGCGTTGATCGGTGTTGGGCTTACCGTTGCTGCGCAGTTGTCAATGCGTGATTCGTGGCGCATAGGCGTTGATTCTTCCGAGCGAACCGAGTTACGAACAACTGGACTCTTCGGCGCGGTGCGCAACCCAATCTTCTCCGCAATGGCGCTAACCGCAACGGGTTTGATGCTCATGGTTCCAACGGTCGTTTCCCTTGTTGGATAGTTTGCGCTCGTTGTTGCCCTGCAACTGCAGGTGCGAATCGTGGAGGAACCGTATCTACTTCGCACCCATGGTGAGTTCTACGAAAAATACTGCAGGTCGGCTGGGCGCTTTGTGCCCCGAATCGGTACGAAATGAAAAGCGATGAACTCAATGACCAACTCCATGACTAACCCTGCCCGCGTGTCTACATTTCGTGTGGAGGAGCTTGACTGCGCCACCGAAGAAGGGGAACTGCGGGAGGCACTCACCCCGATTCAAGGGGTCCGGTCGTTGGAGTTTGATCTGGTCGCCCGTCAGGTAAGTGTGCGGCACAATTTGGACAGCAACGCCCCGATTGAAGCGGCTATCAAGGCTGCGGGCATGAGACCGAAACTTGTAGTTCCCGTGGTCAAAGCTGCTGGAGCGCCAACATCGCTTCCCCGCAAAACCATAGTGACCATGGCGTTGGCTGGAGTGTTCGCTATTGGATCTGAGGTTGCCGTTATCGCTGGTTTGGAGGAGCGCTCGGTTCCCGTTGCCCTGTTGGCGTTGACCGGAATTGCTCTGGGCGGACGCGACACATTACGAAAAGGCTTCCAGGCCCTCAAGACCCGGCACCTCACGATGGGTTTGCTGATGTCGGTGGCGGTACTAGGCGCGCTTGCGATTGGTCAATGGCCGGAAGCTGCAGTAGTTATTTGGCTGTTCGGGGTGGCCGAACTGATCGAGGCACTCAGCTTGGAACGGGCTCGTAATGCAATTCGCTCGCTGGTGTCGCTTGCCCCGGAAACCGCTTTGGTACGAGACTCGGGAGGCTCTTGGATCTCTACCAACGCCGGTGAAGTGGCTCTTGGGTCGGTCTTTTTGGTGAAACCGGGCGAACGCATTGCGCTCGACGGCACGGTTGCTGCTGGCTCTTCAACGGTCAATCAGGCACCGATAACCGGCGAATCGGTGCCTGTCGCAACGGAAACCGGTTCGATCGTTTTCGCTGGGACGATCAATGAACGTGGCACCTTAGAGATCGCGGTGACTGCAGAAAAGGGTGAAGGGACGCTTGACCGGATTGCTCGCTCGATCCAACAAGCTCAAGCGGAAAAGGCCCCGGCACAACGATTCGTTGATCGATTCGCCTCTATTTACACGCCGCTAGTTTTCCTTGCTGCCATTGGCGTCGCGCTGATTCCTCCTCTGTTCTTTGATGGATCGTGGCGTTCATGGATTTACAAAGCACTCGTACTACTGGTGCTTGGCTGCCCCTGCGCGCTGGTGATCTCAACGCCGGTCACGGTAGTTTCTGGGCTTGGTGGGGCGGCTCGGCGTGGAATCCTGATCAAAGGTGGTATCCATCTTGAACAGGCCCGGCGGCTAAAAACCATCGCCCTCGACAAAACCGGCACTCTCACCCATGGCAAGCCCGGTTTAACCGATCTGGTGCCGCTTGACGACAACACCCGTGATGACATGCTGCGCGTTGCCGCTTCGCTCGACACCTTGTCGGAACATCCCGTTGCTCACGCTGTCGTAAGTGCTCATACTGGCAAAATTGATAGCGTTGAAGCGTTCGATTCAATCCCTGGACGTGGGGTAACCGGGATCGTTGACGGTGTGGTGTATCTGCTTGGCAATCATCGTCTAGCGGAGGAAAGCGGGGTGTGCAATCCACAAATTGAAGCCATTCTTCAAGGCTTCGAAAATGATGCCAAAACAGCTGTCGTGCTCATGACTACAACCAAGGCGCTTGCTATTTTTGCCGTGGCCGACACCATCCGCCCTGAAAGTGTGCAGGCCGTGAAGGACCTCGTCGCTTTGGGAGTCCACCCCGTGATGCTCACCGGAGACAATCAGCGAACCGCGACTGCTGTGGCCAGAGCGGTTGGAATAGCCGACGCCCGAGGTAACCTCCTGCCAGAGGACAAGCTCAGAATTGTAAGCGAACTTGGCGTTATCGGCCCAATAGCCATGATCGGTGATGGAGTCAACGATGCACCTGCCCTAGCCAAAGCCAATCTAGGTATCGCAATGGGCGCGGCGGGAACCGACACCGCAATTGAAACCGCCGACATTGCCCTAATGGACGACGACCCTCGCAAGATTGCAGAAATCATCCGCATTTCGCGCCATACCTCGCACGTGTTGTGGCAGAACATCACCATTGCCCTAGCCGTTAAAGCCGTGTTCTTTGTCCTCACCATGATCGGCACTGCGTCGCTTTGGATCGCGGTTCTGGCCGATATGGGTGCAAGCCTTGTAGTGATCGCCAACGGCCTGCGGCTGCTCCGAAAACCCTCCCACGCCCACCGCTCATAGGTGATTTCGATTGATGAGTGCTACCGCCCGAAACGACGGAGCCTCAGACTGTTGGAAACTACGAACACGCTTGAAAGGGCCATCGCAGCCCCGGCAATCAGTGGGTTGAGGTAGCCGGTTGCCGCGAGAGGTATCGCTGCGATGTTGTAGGCGAAGGCCCAGAACAGGTTGGCTTTGATAGTGCTAAGAGTGCGCCGTGAAAGCTTGATGGCATCGGCGGCGGCACGCAGGTCTCCGCGTACCAAGGTGAGATCGGCGGCTTCGATAGCTGCATCGGTGCCGGTTCCCATCGCCAATCCAAGATCGGCTTGCGCCAGCGCAGCTGCATCGTTGACTCCGTCGCCGACCATGGCAACTACCAAGCCCTGGGCTTGAAGTTCTTTGATTTTCGCGACCTTGTCGCCGGGTAGAACTTCGGCAATCACCTCGGTAATGCCCACGGATGCTGCCACGGTCTTTGCCACAGTTTCGTTGTCGCCCGTCAGCAGAATCGGCCGGAGCCCGAGCGCTTTGAGTTGTGTGATTGCTTCGGCGCTGGTGGGTTTCGGGGTATCAGCGACCGTAAAGAGCCCGGCTGCCGCCCCGTTGATAGCGGCGACGATCGCGGTGAGCCCGGTGCGCTGTGCAGCAGCTAGTTCAGTGACCAGAATCGGTGGAAGGGCGATTCCGGCCTCGGCGAGCAGTGCTGGTCTTCCGGCGAGCACCACCTGGCCTTCTACGATTCCGTAAACACCCAACCCGGTACGGTTCGCAAACTCGGTAACCGACGGAAGTCTTCCCAACGGGTCTTGAGGTCCGATCGAACGTGCAAAATGTTCGGCAGTCGAAGTTATCTTCGCCTCTTTCGTGGCAAACTCACCCTTTTCGAGCGCCGCTGCGGCGATGGCTTGGGCAATTGGATGTTCCGATGCATGTTCCACTGCCCCAACGATTCGCAACAACTCATCGGCATCAAAACCATCAGCTGCGGTGACGTTCACGAGCGCCATCCGACCGGTCGTGACCGTGCCGGTTTTGTCGAGCACGATGGTGTCAACACGCCGGGTTGATTCAAGAATTTCCGGGCCTTTGATGACGATACCCATCTGCGCGGCGCGCCCGGTTCCAACCAGCAAAGCGGTTGGTGTGGCAAGGCCAAGCGCACACGGGCAGGCAATAATCAAAACCGCAACAGCGGCCGTAAAGGCGGTGCGCCCACCTTCGCCCCGGATCAACCAGTAAGCGAGCGTAGCAATTGATAGGAGGATTACTACGGGCACAAAAACCGCTGAGACCCGATCGGCAAGGCGCTGTACCGGAGCTTTTCCTGATTGTGCATCTTCCACGAGCCGAGCCATTTGTGCCAGTGCCGTGTTGGCTCCAACCTGGGTTGCCTGCACCACTAAGCGTCCTCCAACATTGATGGTTGCCCCGGTTACCTTGTCGCCGACGGTAACGTCAATCGGCACACTCTCGCCGGTAAGGAGCGACGTGTCGACCGCCGACTGCCCTTTCACGACCAGGCCATCGGTGGCAATTTTCTCGCCGGGGCGAACAACAAAGAGTGAACCGACCACAAGACTATCGATTGGGACCAACCGCTCAAGGCCACTGGAATCGATTATCGTCGCTTCTTTGGCTCCAAGGGAAAGTAGCGCTCGTAATGCTGCACCGGCTTGGCGTTTGGCTTTGCTCTCAAAGTATCTCCCGCCGAGCAAAAACACGATCACCGCCGCAGCCACTTCGAGATAGAGATGTTCTGCAGAGCTATCCCGCTGTAACGTGAGCTCAAAACCCATCTTCATCCCCGCCATGCCTGCATGTCCAAAAAACAACGCGTACAGCGACCATAGGTATGCAGACAATGTGCCAACGGAAATCAACGTATCCATCGTGGTTGCGCCATGGCGTGCGTTCATCCAGGCGGCCCGATGAAACGGCCATCCACCCCAAACCACAACCGGTGAAGCCAGAGTGAGTGCCAACCATTGCCAATTCCGGAACTGTGCGGCGGGAACCATGGACATGATCACCACCGGCAAAGCAAGTACCGAGGAGATGGTGAGCCGCTCGCGAAGTTCGGCCAGGTGTGCCGTGGCCCGATCTGGTGCTTCCGGTGCGGATGGCTTCGCAATCATCTGCGCGCGTAGTACATCAGGCGGTTCTGCAGCTGGAAGAGGTGGAGGTGCTTGGTCGGAAAGTGCTTGGTCATAGTGAGCGCGGGGCAGCTCGTTGCGGTGACTGGCTTGTGCGCCGATGATTTGCTCAGATGGCCGATCCGGTGTCTCCTTCAGCGTGTCTGCTCGTTGCCCGTTGAAGTGGTCGGGGTTGAAGTGGTCGGGGCTGAAGTGGTCGGGGTTGGAGTGGTCGGGGCTGAAGTGGTCGGGGTTGGAGTGGTCGGGTGATGCTGGTTTCATAGCCGTCGGAGGGGTTAGGGACGGTGTGAGGGGTGCGTGGCCGTAAACCGCCGATTCCGCGGTAACTGATTCTTTGGTCGCGGGGAGAAATGCGCCGTAGCCGATCTTGGTAACGGTTTCGATGAGTGAATCTGTCGAAGTGTTGGCGCCGAACCTGACCGTTGCTTGTTCGGTTGCGTAGTTGACGGTGGCTTCGACCCCCGGCATCTTATTGAGCCGCTTTTCGATCCGTGCAGCACATGAAGCACACGTCATCCCCGAAATATCGAGGCGCACCTTCTGACGGGATTCTTGACCGTTTGCTCCGACGGGGTGACTACTGGGGCTGGTCGTGTTCTCTGTTTCGGCGAACTCGGGTGGGGAAACGAGGTTGTCCCGTTGAGTTTGGTCCGTATTCGTCAATACATCACCACACGGGACCAAACCCTTCGGTGAATCGGCCCGATCACTCACGGTGTTGCTTCGAATCCTGCTTCGGTAATTGCTTCACGAATAGCTGCATCGTTCAGGTCACTACCGACCACACGCACGATCTTCGTTTCCAAATCGATAGAAACTTCTACAACGCCGGGAATAGTTTCAACCTCGCTGGTGATTGCGTTGACGCAGTGGCCACACGACATCGCCGGCACGTTGAAGCTAAGCGTTGTGGTTGAGGAATTCATGGTGTCACCTTGTTCTTGAGGATCTCCAAGTATACCCTAGGGGGGTACCAAGCATCGCAATTGTTTCAAGTGCGATGCCTGGACATACCCAGTTCCTTTGAGGAGTAAACAATGACGCCCGGATATTCTCCAAACCAAGCAGACCACCTCGCTCGATTGAAACGCATCGAGGGCCAGGTGCGCGGGCTTCAGCGCATGGTCGAACAAGAGACTTACTGTATCGACGTGCTCACCCAAGTTGCTTCAGTAACCAAAGCCCTCCAGAGCGTTGCCGTTCGACTCCTCGAAGACCACCTTCACCACTGTGTCTCCAACGCCGTAGCCGCCGGTGGTCCCGAAGGCACAGCCAAAATCACCGAAGCTACTAAGGCCATCGAACGGCTCCTCAAATCCTGAAAGTGCGATCCATATCAAGGCCGCCCATTCCGGTTGCCTCTCCCATCACGGCCCGAATGGGCGACCTAAATCTTGGGCATAGTGTTGGGTGATTTCGTAGTCGCAGAACGGATCCTGCAACCAACATTTTTGAGGAGTTTGACATGCAAGTGACAACAAGACACACCCCTTCGTTTGGCGTTGCGCGGCTGGCGCTGGCCCCAAATGAAAGTGTCCGAGTGGAATCCGGCGCAATGATGACCATGGCCGCTGGGGTGAACCTTGAATCGAAGGCCGAAGGAGGGATTTTTAAGTCCCTCAAGCGTGCCGCAATGGGCGGCGAATCGTTTTTCCTAACGACGTACCATGCTCCAGCGGGTGGAGGCTGGGTAGACGTGGCTCCAAGGCTTCCTGGCGATCTGGTTTCCATTCCGATGGGCGAAACCGGTCCTTGGGTTATCTCGAAAGGCTCGTGGCTCGCCTCGGAGCCCTCAATCGAGTTGGATGCCAAATGGGGAGGGTTTAAGAACCTCTTTGGTTCAGAGGGCGGATTTGTGGTGAGGGCGACTGGCGTTGGCCATTTGGTCTTGGCCTGTTACGGTGCGCTTGACTCGTGGGACCTAGCGGCAGGAGAGTCGATCACCGTGGACACCGGCCACATGGTTGCGTACCAGGATTCGGTGCAAATGACGCTGCGCAAAGTTACCGGCGGCATTGTGCAATCGGTCAAAAGTGGCGAAGGTTTGGTGTTCGATTTCGTTGGTCCAGGCCGCGTGTACACCCAAACCCGCAATCCCAACGAGTTGGTTTCGTGGATCGGGGCAGCGCTTGGAACCTCAAATCAGGGTGCTGGTGGACTGGGCGCGGTTGCCGGTCTCGGGGCACTCGGTGGTCTATTGTCCCGCGACTAAGAGCTGATTGGCGGGCATTGACGGACAGCGCTGCTTGTCGCTGCCCCGGTGTCCTTCGAGAAACCAGCTATGGCTTCAACTCGACGGCCGATTGGATCGGGTCTCGTGGTGAACTTCGATGACGGAGTGGGACAACTCGGGCGCTGTGCGACGGTCATTGAGATCTGTTGGGCCCAGCGCCCGAGTTGTCCCTGGGGAAGCGTTCGGCTCGTTACGGGAGTTGGTGAACCACGAGGGGGAGCACGGCGGTGGCACCGGCTTCGCGGAGGAGGGC
>JAYSVF010000014.1:0-5648 GCA_043718695.1 Acidimicrobiia bacterium
CGAGTTTGCGCCCAAGCAATGAGGCCGTGGCACACGATTCCAGCACTCATAGCCATCACCGTCACCAACACCCATCCCTTTGAGCTGAGGGAGAACAATTTTCCCGAGGCAAGCGCCAAGGGTGCCACCGCGAGGCAGCAGACGCTGGTGAGCACTGCCATGAATGGGGCGGTGCCCATGGTGGAACGAACCGATTTCGTCACCAGCAGATACGCCGACCACGTAACGATCGCGCACCCAATCAATGCGTCACCGAGAAACGACACACCTTTGCTTGATCGGCCAACGAAAATAATGAGCGCCAGGCCGCTCAGCGCAACGAGCCCAAGCCACAACACGGCTTTGGGTACCCGTTCATGAAAGACAACTGCAGCCGCTGGAATTACCAAGAGTGGAGTAAGCGCGCCGATGAACTCGGCATGGGCTACTGCGGTCCGAATCGTGCCGTTAAAGAAGAACAACAGGTTCAACGCAAACAAAAGACCTGGAGCAATTCCTGCTCGCCATTGCGCCGGCGTTGGCGACTTGCCCTTCACCAACAAAAAGCCATGCCAGCCAATCGTTGCGAACAGCATGCGCCAGAACGCCACCACCGTTGCTGGAGCACCAATGGACTTCACCAGCGTGGTATTCCAGGAAAGACCAACTATGGCGATACCCACACCGACGATTCCGGCAAAGCGATGATGGAGCCACCGGCGGGATGAGGCAGGCGGTTGTGCAGTTGAGGAAGGCGACAGCATTTGCCACCAACGGTACTTCGCCTTGACCGAACCGGCCGTGCGACGCTCCTTTACAGCGACTACGTTCAGACCCTTACAGCGGGCCAGCCTACGCGACCGCACCCTAAAAAGTTCTCGATACGAAATGTGGGAACCAACTTGGTGACCGTTTGGAGTGGAAACTTCTTGAATTCGTACCAAAGGCTGCGAGTGTGGTTGTTGCCACGGTTAGCAAAAGCCTTCGCCCTAACCCCCATGGGCCGGTAAGATTTTTCCTCGTGTCTACGCTGCCTGTTTTGCCCAGCGAGAACAACGAACACACGGGGCCAACTGAACACCTCGAGCACATCGAGCGCATCGAAAACATCGAAAACATCGAGAACAAGCGACACGTGCTGGACTCCCCGGGACACGAACCCTTAACGAGAACCGACGTTCAAGGTCAACGTGGCAGCGGAGTCGCCAGGCAACCCAAGAAACCCAGTAGATCGTTCCCGAACGAGAACAGCAGCGCGAACGGCAGCACGCCTGTCGGTCCCGGCGGACCCCGAAAACGTAGGCCCGACCATCGGCCCCGCCCGGAACGTTCCGCGACTGGCGGATCAACCGAACGGGTGGTGAAAGAAACGGATGTGTCCTCGGGCACGGATTCGGCCGCCAACACTTCGCCTAGCGCGCTGTTTGATCGACTTGAAAACGTAACGGTGTTCGATGCTGCGCGGTTGCGAAAACGGATACAACGGGCACGATCATCAAAAGGTGCGATTCGGTCAAAAGAACTAGCCAAGGTTGCTGGGGCAATTGGTCATGCCGAAGCTGCCCTTTCTGCTCGTAGCGCCAAAGTACCGGCAGTCACGATCCCTAGCGAGTTGCCAATCGCGGATCGATCCGATGATATTGCCTCGTTGATCCGCGATCACCAGGTACTCGTTGTTGCCGGAGAAACTGGTTCGGGCAAAAGTACACAACTTCCTAAAATTTGTCTTGCCATCGGACGCGGTGTTCGCGGACTGATTGCCCACACGCAGCCTCGCCGGTTGGCGGCACGCACCATTGCCGAACGGGTGGCTGAAGAGCTTGGTTCAACCGTTGGCGAAACCGTTGGTTACAAAGTACGGTTTACTGATGAAGTAAGCGAACGTACCTATATCAAGCTGATGACCGATGGTATTTTGCTCGCCGAAATCCAACGCGATCCGCTACTCCTCCGCTACGACACGATCATTGTTGACGAAGCCCACGAACGCAGTCTCAACATCGATTTTTTGCTTGGCTACCTCCATACGCTGCTCCCCCGTCGGCCTGATTTGAAGCTGATCATCACTTCGGCCACTATCGACACCGCCCGTATCGCCGCCCATTTCGGTGATGCGCCGATCATCGAAGTGTCGGGCCGCATGTTCCCCGTCGAAATCCGCTACCGCCCCCTCGATGGCTCGGGTGACAGTAACGCCTGGCTGGTTTCAAACGATGAAGCTCTCACCGGCAACCGCGGCGCGCATATCGAAGACGATGATGCGGATGAGGATGAGGACGCAGACGCGGGTGACGATGAGGATTCGCTTGATGACGATGCTCTCGAAAGTGATCTCGATTCCTTCGAAGGCGCAAACTTTTCAGGTAGCTCCAAGACTTTTTCTGTCGACGGCTCCGCCGGTTTCAACCGATCCAGCTCCAACCAACAACGCCGATCAATCCCAGGGCGAAGTCAAGATGGATCAAACAATCGGTCAAACAGAGACGACGGTGGAAGGGATGGTACAAGCGCCGCCAAACGCGGTTTGAAGCCAGGTTCGTCTTCAGAGGGCCGCGATCAAAACCAAGCCATTGTAGAAGCCGTACGTGAACTTATGACCGTGGGAGCTGGTGATATTCTCGTGTTTCTCTCAGGAGAACGAGAAATTCGCGATGCCGCAGAAACCTTGAGCGGCGCCAAGATCAACAATCTCGAGATCGTCCCGCTGTATGCGCGTCTCTCTTCAGCCGAACAGCACCGAGTGTTCTCCCAACACGCTGGCCGCCGAGTAGTGCTTGCCACTAATGTGGCCGAAACTTCCCTTACGGTTCCGGGGGTTCGCTATGTGGTGGATGCGGGGACAGCCAGGATTAGCCGGTATTCCAAACGCACCAAAGTGCAGCGTTTGCCAATTGAGCGCATCTCTCAAGCTTCGGCCAACCAACGGGCGGGTCGTTGCGGCCGAGTGGGCCCTGGTGTGTGTATCCGCCTCTACGCCCAAACCGATTTTGCAGGCCGTGACGCTTTCACTGAGCCGGAGATCCAGCGCACCAATTTGGCTTCGGTCATTTTGCAAATGGCCTCGATGGGGCTTGGTGATATTGCCAGTTTCCCGTTTGTGGATCCACCTGATCTTCGCTCGATTCGTGATGGTGTTGCGCTCCTTGAAGAACTTCGCGCGGTTGACCCTGCCACGGAAGGAACCGAAGCGTGGCTTACCCCAATCGGCAAACAGCTAAGCGCGCTTCCGGTTGATCCCCGCTTGGGGAGAATGTTGATTGAGGCCGCTGAACTTGGTGCCGTCAACGAGATCACCATTATTGCCGCCGCCCTTTCGATTGTTGATCCTCGCGAGCGACCCCAAGACAAGACCGAACAGGCACGGGCCGCTCACAATGAGTTCGCTCACCCTGAATCGGATTTTGGTGGTTGGCTAAAGTTGTGGGAATTCTTACGGGAAGAAAAATCAACCCGGAGTTCCAGCCGGTTTCGCAAGCTGTGCAAAGAGAACTTTCTCAATTGGTTACGAGTGCGCGAATGGCAAGACATACGTGCACAATTACTCCAAGCAACTACTGAACTCGGCTGGCAACGCAACAACACGCCAGCCACGCTTGAGGTTGTGCATCGTTGCGTAATTCCCGGCCTACTTTCCCAAATTGGCCATCGCGACGTGAAGGGCGCAATCGTTGCCGCTCAGGCCAACGCGGGGCGGCCGGTGCAGGGCGCCGGAAAACGACTGGGCCCCACGGAGTATCGGGGAACCCGCAACAACCGTTTTGTGATTGCCCCGGGATCGGTGTTGAGCAAGAAAAACCCTGAGTGGGTTATGGCGGCCGAGCTCACCGAAACGAACCGTTTGTATGCGCGTTGTGTGGGCCCAATCTCACCGACCTACATCGAACGAGCCGCTTCGCATTTGGTCACTCGTAGCCACACCACACCAAAGTGGGATGGCGAACGCGGTTCGGCCACTATTACCGAACGGGTAACACTGTACGGGCTCACCATTGTTGGTGGTCGCAGTGTGCAGCTTTCTCGGATTGATGCCTCAGCGGCCCGAGAACTGTTCATTCGTCATGCGCTTATCGATGGCGATTGGCCGAGCCTGCGTACAGCGCATGGCTTTGTTGAGCACAACGCCGAAATTCGAGCCCAGGTCGATGCGATGGGCGCCCGTTTGCGCAGAAACTTGGTCGTTGAGGATGCCGCGCAATGGTCCTTCTTTGAGGCGCGCTTACCAACTGATGTGGTGAGTGTTTCGCATTTCGATAAATGGTGGCGTCAAGAAGTACGCAAGACCCCAGCGTTGTTCAACATGACACTTGATGATCTGCTGGCGAACCCCGACAACGAACCCAATCAGGCCTCACTTCTCGGTGCTGCGGCTCGTGATCGGGCCACCGCGAATGGGGCTTTGCAGCACCCCGAACTGGCTGGATTCGTTGGATCAGGCCAGACTATAAGCAACCCAGCGCTGTCGTCTTTCGCCGCCCAGCTCGCCCGCTTTCCTGATTCATGGCAACAGGGCACCTTAGAGTTTCCGCTCACCTATGTGCATGCGCCGGCTTCCAGCAACGATGGCATCACCATCGACATCCCCGTCGCTGCGTTGAGCGTGCTTGATACCGCAGCACTTTCGTGGAGCGTTCCCGGGCACCGAGTTGAGCTCCTTGAGGAACTCATTCGATCACTGCCGAAAACTCTTCGTCGCCAATTCGTGCCTGTGGTTGATACGGCCACCGAGATTCGAACGCAGCTCGAATCAAGCGGCGAGTGGCCATCCGATGCAGCGAGCATCACAACCAACTCTCGAATTGATGTGCTTACGCTGCTGGCCCGTGAGCTTGACCGGCGATCAGATATTCGCATTACCCCCGCAGATTTTCGCCCCGAAGAACTACCCGCCTATCTGCGGCTCACGTATCGGGTTCTGGATCCCGATGGGAACGAACTGGCCTCCAGCAAATCACTCGATGATCTGCGCGCAGAGCTTCGCCAATCCCAAGCAGAGGCGATGGCTTTAGCACCACTGCCAGCCAACGTCCCCGTCGGCACGTATACGAGCTGGGATTTCGAGACCATTCCGCGTGTGGTTTCACTGCCAGCCTTGACTGGCTCACTCAACACCTATCCCGCGTTGCACGATTTGGGGACGGCCGTTGAGGTTAAACGTTGCGCCACCCAACCTGAGCAGTACGAACAACATCGCCTCGGCCTTCGTCGATTGCTCCGATTGGCATTTGCCAAGGCACCACGCGACCTGGAACGTGCGCTGTCTAACCGTGCCCGTCTCGCTCTGAGTACCAGCCCTTGGGGATCACTGGATGGGTGGTCAGATGATTGTGTAAACGCTGGGGTCGATGAATGCCTTCGCCGTTTTGTCAAAGAGAACCCGGCCACTACACCGATGGGTTTGGTATGGGAACGTAGCGTCTTTGCTGAGCTTCGCCTGTTTACCAACAAGGCGCTCTATCCGATTCTTACTGAGCTGGCAACTTCCACTTCTATGTTGGCCGGTTCTTCTGCGGCCGTGATTGCCGGGCTCCCTCGCCTCAAACTAAGCCCCGATGTTGCCGTGGACATACGTGCACATATTGATCGCCTTGCCTACCCTGGATGTCTTGGTGCTGTTGGAGTAAAGCGCGTTGATGATTTGGTGCGTTATGCCGTTGGTATTGAACGGCGCA
>JAYSVF010000131.1:0-10267 GCA_043718695.1 Acidimicrobiia bacterium
AGCAAGAAGAGCCACCCTTTCCCAGGTGACGAAGTGTCAGCTGGTGCTTCGGGAACGGCAAGTGCCGCAACGGTGTCGGGGACGGTTGGTGCAGAGAACTCGGCCGGAATCGTGGTTGTCGTTGTTGTGGCAACGGTTGTTTCTGAGGTTTCGGGACCGTTGATGCCATCAATACCGGTGATTGCTTCGTTATCGGGATTACCTCGGCCGGGGGTTGGTTCAAAAGCCACCCAGCGGTTGTCTGACAATCTGACCTCGGGCCAAGCGTGCGCATTTTTGCCCGTCACCGAAAAATAACCGTCCTCGGTCAGTTTGCCTGGCGTGTAGCCAAGGGCGAGTCGGGCCGGGATGCCAATGGACCGGGCGAGAACCGTGAATGAACCAGCAAACTGTACGCAGTACCCGGTCTTCGATTCAAAAAGAAAATCGTCGAGAGGACTGGCGACGGTGGATTCTGGGACCTCAAGCGAATACGCGTAGTTCTCTCGAAGATAGTCCTGAATGGCTTTGGCCTTAGCCGCCGTAGAGGTTTGAGAAACCGTGATCCGCTCCGCCAATGCTTTGATTCGCTCGGGGAGTGCTGGCAGCTGGAGATCGGGGTCTGCGGGGTCAGCAACGGTGAGCGCCTCGGCAACCTCATCGGGGACGGAACGACGCACCACAGAACGAATCCGGTAACGCTGGCCCGGGCGGGGATGGTTTGCTGACAGTAGAGTCAGGCTCTCATCGTCGAAGGAGAGTACGGGTTTCGGAGGAATACTCCCGCCCGCCGGTTGCACCGTTGAAGCCGTGGTGATTGGGCTTTCGCCGGGAACGGTGTTGCCATCATCGGTTGTTGCGGAACCTCCACCTTGCGATCCGTCTGACGCACTCGCATTGCCAATTGATGAGTCAACTGAGGTGAGTACCTTGACCGAGCGTGGCTCCCAGGCCACGGGCAACTGATCGTTCGGCAGAGCCCCGATCTCCACCTCCTGGTCAAGAACCACACCATCGGTTTCGACCGTCGGTGGAGCTGGCGCGAGTTCGTCGGATGCCTTTACTCGACGGTAACTGCCGCTTCCCTTCCACTCCTCGCCAGCCACGAACTTACTGAGTGAGGTTTGTCGCCAGTAACTGGCCATGGGTTGCCCGTCAGCCAGGGCCTTTACCCGGAACTGTTCGAGGTCGCTTTGCTGGAGAAGTTGGCGTTGCATCGAAGCTAGAGGCGAAGTGATGCTCGTAGGCCAGGTTGGTGTTTCTTGTTGGCTTACTCGCCAATCAATGACGGCTTCACGACGATCAATATTGAGACGCTCCACGATCCGAATCGATGTGGCGCCGAGGAGGATCAACACGCAAAAGGCGATAGTTCCGGAGCGCAGCGCATGGGGTTTGCTTCCAGCGAACCAGTTGCCCAACAGTCGGCGTTCCAGTGCCGCAACGGCAGCCACGTGTAACGCGCAAGCCGCCCCCACCGCCGCCACCCAGCGAAAGCGGTTCGGATCGGCACTATGGGAAACCAACAACGCTGAGGCAATGGCGGCCACAGACATCGGGAGCAGGGCTTCGAAACGAGCACGAAACGAGCCGAGAAACACTTCGGTAAGCGTGCCTACTATCCAAGCGAGGCCCGCAACAACGAGCCCAAACCCAACCAACATTGGAGCCGGAGCAACAATAGAATTGACCTGCAAAAGCGCATCCTGCATCAATGTTACGGCGGCCGAAAATGAGATGCCCTTGCCGGGTATTTTGAGGGGGACGAGGGTTCCATAGCGATGCAGTGCTGTGGTTATCCGCGGCAAAGATTCAAGCGTGATCTTTGGGACAGCACCTCCCTCTAACGCTGGTATGGCTGATGGTGTCGCAGGGGTTACCTGACTGAGAATGGCCTGGGTGTTCTCTGCTGCCCAACGCAATAACAGCCAAGTTTCGAGCCCGGCGCTGGCAAAAAGGCCCACTATCCAAGGAATTCGGGCCATCCGGGTTAAAAAAGGTACCCAAATAGAAATCACCACGGAAACAACCGTTAGTGTCGCAAAGCCCGGCCCAACGAACAACCGCAACGTGCTCAAACAGCCAACAATCACGGCAAACGTTATGGTCACATACAAAACTGCCGATGCGTTTGATGGCTTTGCTGGGCGCCACGATGACCGAGGGGCCTCACGGGGCAGACCCTCGTTTTCGACACGCAAAATGCGAACCCCGTCGTTGGCGGGAGTCTGGTGCGCGGCTGCGTTCCGTTGTGGTTTGCTTTGCGGTGATTCATTTAGGGGAGTCACTCGTTGCGCAGCGTTTAACTGCCCGGTTCCCGCTGCTCCCATCTCAATGTTGACCCGCTTCATCATTCCCCCCGGGTTCTCGATGACGGGTTTGTTGGCCCGGGGCTAGCGGTCAGCGGGTTGGCAGATACGGCGCCAACAGATGCGCGAAGAACTGGTTCGCCGGAGTTTGAACGGGCGGGTATCGGTGGCATCGGTGGTGCGGCGGTTGCTTCCCGGGTGTAAGCCTCAGAAGAGGACCGAGTGGATCTTGCCGATTTAGCGGAGTCTTTCAACAGCTGGGGCAGGTCGTGAAGATCGCTAATCTGCAACACCGCTTGGCTGGTCCTGGCACCGGATTTCTGACCCAAAACGTGGGGTTTTGGTCCAAAGGTGGAACTTTCGGAGCCAGGGTCGTCGGGACCGTTCCCGAGCCGTTCAGACCGGGCGGGTTGCGAACGATCGAGCTGCGCAATTGTGCGAGGATCGCCGCATTGCAGGCCCTTGCTTGCGTTAGTGAACGTTGTCGAAGGACCCCCGAGAAGCAACCCTCCAGCGGCAGAGCCAACCCGTGATGGTTCCCCTCCCACCCGTTGCTTGCTAGCCCTAAACGTAGCGAGGGCTAAGTGATCGAGAAGCAATTCTGGGTATCGGAAACGATTTCGCCCTGGGGTAGAGGAATGCTCGCCTTCAAGCACCTCAATGAAAAGATCGTCGTCAAAGGAGTCCTCTCGGTGGAGTGAGGCAACCGGTACGGGCAGCAACGCCAGAACTAGGGAGGTAGCCACGCTAAGGATGAGCTCGAAACTCTCCGGGTTGTGGTGCGAGGTGTCAAGGTCAATGGTGAGCACGTAGCGGTTGTCGCTCACGACTGAAGCATCGGTTCTCACCACCAAGTTGCCAGTGCGGGCCGAACTGGGCCAGTGGATTCGGCGGGGCTCATCTCCGGGAACATAAGCGCGCAGATCGCCTTCAAAAGCTGCAACGGGCCGACCGGGCTTCAAAACCCCGATACGAGGCTGTTGGTCGGGGTCAACAAGGAGCTTGCGAACCGCCTGGTGATCGACGCCAATGCGCGCAGGCCAAACAATGAGCGGGGTGGAGCTTGACCGGCTGCTGGTTCGGTGAAACAAACCAAAAAAATCTGCTCGCCTACCAATGGTCGGGCCAATGAGGTTCAATCCACGAGGCAACGCTGGCGTCTCAAACGTTAGTGTTTGCCTTTTCCCCGCCAAGGTTGCCGTAACCGAACGCCCGCCTGGCAAACGTTCCTGAACGGAGAGCATGGGTGTCCAGCGACCTTCAGCAGCAAGATCAACGCGAAGGAAATCGCCGCTGTGCACACCCCGAGTGGCAAAGCTTCGCGAGAACTGCATGGCATTTCCAAACGGAAACCAAACGGTGGTGAAAGCCACCAAGGTAACGAGCCCAACCGCAACACCAACAACCATAAGTTCACGTATCACGAGCACCCAGCCAACCGCGGTGAGGCTTAGGCTAATGAGAAGTGCAGAGATGCCTCGGCGAGTTAGCACGCTGTGTCAACCCAACGTTTCGAGGGTTACGCCCGGCGAGGAACGGGGACCGGAACGGCATCGAGAGACACCCGAACTGCGGCCTCAGCCGTGAGGTTGGCATCTTCGTAGACGTGCACTCGATGAGCAAGAACGGGAACCGCAAGTCTTTGCACGTCGTCGGGCGTTACAAAACTCCGCCCAGCGCAAAGCGCCGATGCCCGACACGCACGTACAAGAGCAATGGCGGCGCGGGGAGAAGCACCGAGACGGACATCGCTTTGGCGGCGGGTGGCTTGGACAACATCGGCGATATAACCCTTGATGGCCGGAGCTGTATGAACAGCCCGCGCTGCATTGCTAAGCGCACGTAGGTCCGGCAGGGAAGCAACCGGCGAAAGCGTGGCAATGACCCGGTCGCCGCCATCATCATCGAGTAGCGCCAACGTTGCTTCGCGATCAGGGTATCCAAGAGACAAGCGCATCAAAAAGCGATCAAGTTGGCTCTCAGGGAGGCTGTAGGTACCTCGATGTTCAAAAGGGTTCTGTGTGGCAATCACGAAGAAAGGCTGGGGAAGTACACGCGTAACACCGTCACTGGTTACCTGACGCTCCTCCATTGCCTCAAGCAGTGCGGCTTGCGTTTTCTCCGGGGCACGGTTGATTTCGTCGCACAGCAAAATATTGGTGAACACCGGGCCGGGATGAAAACGAAACGTTGAGTTGGCGGATTCCCAAACGCTCACGCCCACCACATCGCTCGGCAACAGGTCGGGGGTGAACTGCACCCTACGCCACGGCGTGCTGAGCGAAGCCGCCAACGATTTTGCCAGCAAGGTCTTTCCCACGCCGGGAACATCTTCAACAAGTACGTGTCCTTCGGCAATTAACGCCGTGAGAGTGAACTCGATAATCGAGCGTTTGCCGTGTAGTACCCGGTCAACGTTGTCCACGATCCGCTTCGCTAGCCCAGCTGCAGGAGCTGCATCGAAAGCCAACTGGGGTGTACTTCGTTGGTCGACACTCATTACGTCCGCCATGGCTTCCAGGTTAGACACGCCACGAGGTGATGGGAAACAATCCGCGGCTGAGCCAGCGCAAACAACCCCCGGGGCGTCCATGGATTAGCTGGCCCGGCTTAGCGCTCCGCGCCTCAGTGTGAGCTTCGATAGGTAATTGCACTTGCTCTCCCGGTAAGGTTGTTTCATGGAAATGAACTACCCCACCGAAGCCGGCGTGTTTCGTACCAAGATCCGTGCGTTTCTGGCTGCCAACCTGCCTGAAGGCTTTGGCGGCGTGGGAACGCTCGAAGGCGAAGAACTCGAGATGTTCGCCAAAAGCTGGCGCAAGATACTGTTCGAAAACAACCTTTTGGCGTTGAACTGGCCCAAAGAATACGGTGGGGCAGGCCTCAGCCCGCTCGAAACCGTGGTCCTCGCCGAGGAGTTCACGCTCGCAGGCGTGCCTGGTGGCGGGGCCAACGACACCTTTGGAATTCAAATGCTGGGCAATACGTTGTTGCGATGGGGCACCGAGGAGCAAAAGAAGCACTACCTGCCGCGGATTCTTTCCGGCGATGACCTGTGGTGTCAGGGGTACTCCGAGCCCAATGCGGGATCCGATCTTGGCAACCTAGGGACCCGAGCGGTGCTTGATGGCGATGAGTTCACCATTCACGGCCAAAAGATTTGGACATCGGCTGGCCACCTAGCCGATCACATTTTCGTGTTGTGTCGCACCGATCCCGATGCCCCGAAACACAAGGGTATTTCCTTTCTGCTTTGCGACATGCGCCAACCTGGCGTTGAAGTTCGCCCAATCCGCATGATCTCGGGCGAGAGCGAATTCAACGAAGTGTTCTTTACCGATGCTCGCGTGCCAAAAGACAACGTGATTGGTGGCGTGAACAACGGTTGGGCTGTGGCAATGACGCTGCTTGGTTACGAGCGTGGCGAAGCCGCCGCTACCCAGTCGATCCGGTTCCAAGCAGAAGTGGATCGTCTCATCGATTTAGCTCGCCTGTATGGAAAAGACAAAGACCCCAACATTCGTCAGCGTTTGGCCTGGTGTTACTCCAAAGTGCGGATCATGGAGTTCCTCGGCAAACGTGCGCTCACCCAGTTCCTCCAAGGTGGACACCCCGGCCCGGAATCCTCGATTGGCAAGCTTCTTTGGAGTGAGTACCACTTGAAGGTCACCGAGCTATCGATGGACATCATGGGTATGAACGGCTTGGTTCCCGAGGGTCGTATGCCTTCGTCAGCCTTTGGTACCGATGATTCCGGCGCGCCAAACTCCACCATGTCGTGGGCAATGACGTTCCTGAACGCCCGAGCCGGAACCATTTACGCCGGGTCGTCGCAGGTACAAAAAGGCATTGTGGGTGAACAGGTTCTTGGCTTACCAAAAGAGCCACGGGCTGATGCTGGTTCGTGGGCGTCAAGCAAGAGCTAAGCCTCACACTCCGGAGAGATCAAAAGCGGCTTAGGGCGCTTGTGATCACCCATTCGTGCAGCTAATTGACCATTTTGTTGGTTTGGGCCTAGGCGCTCAAACTCCGAGAACATGCACTAAGTTGGAAAACTAATGCCAAGACGCAACTCCACCGAAGCCGTCAAGGCTAAAGCGCGGCCTGCTCGTTCGGGCGCGAGCCTCTGGACGACGGCTGGGCCTGCAATAGCTGCGGTGGTCAAGCGCCCTGCTCTTTGGGGTGAAGGTCTCCGGTTGGTGAAGCGAACTGCGGCGCCTGGCTGGTGGAAAGCCTGGCCGCCAGTCCCGGCTCCGCCCGCGGATTATCTCCGGTTTCGTTTGCAAACCAACTCCGGCGGTTACGGGACAAACCCAGTGGTTAGACCTCACGATTTGGTCGATTTCTTACAGTGGTGTCGTTCAAACCGGCACGTCTTAGGGCATTAGGTCATGGCCGGCGCACTCGTACTCAACGCTTCTTATGAGCCGCTGTGCGTAGTGCCTGTGCGTCGGGCCATCATTTTGGTCTTGAATCAGAAAGCCGAAATCGTGGAAGCGCAGGAAGAGCCGATGCGATCAGAGCGATCGGTTTTTGATATGCCCTCAGTGATTCGATTGGTATCGTTTGTACGCGTACCATTTCGTTCTCGGGTGCCTTTGAACCGTCGGGCGATATTTGTTCGAGACGCCTTTCGTTGTCAGTACTGTGCCTCGGCTGCAGAGAACATTGACCATGTGGTGCCCCGTTCACGAGGCGGGGAACACATTTGGGAAAATGTGGTTGCTGCTTGTCAACCCTGCAACGCCAAGAAGAGCGACAAAATGCTCGAACACACAACCATGGTCTTACGACGAAAACCTCAAGCCCCGCATGCCCTTACTTGGGTGCTGGTGGCCGTTGGCAACGTTCGTGCCGATTGGGAGCCCTACCTCGGTATCGAGATATCCCGACCGTTGTCGGCGTAGTTGCGCGATGGTGAGCGGGCGACGGAAAACTCCGACAAGAATGAACGGGTGATTCGGGACCTCTTCAGACCACAACGAGCGGCACCCAAGTTGAGGCCGACAACCAGACTGCAACAAACCGGACTGCAACAAACCGGACCGCAACAAACCGGACCGCATCAGACAAACGGATTGGAACAGGCGAACGGATTGCGAAGGTCACTTCGATCCCAACTCAAGCGGCGGCGGGGTTTGGTTGGAGCGGTAGCTCTAGGTCTTCTCTCTCTTAACGATGTGGTGTCCCCCGAGTCTGGAGTGGCTAGTGTCGCTCCAGGGATTGATAAACCCTTGCGGTGGGTCTCATGCGCCGATGGAGAGGGTGGTCGATGTACAACGTTGAGTGCACCGATTGACTGGGCCAAACCAAGCGGACCGCGCTTCGATTTGCAGCTGGTCAAAGTTGCGGCAACCTCCCCTGCGAAACGGATTGGTTCGCTCCTCGTGAACCCCGGCGGTCCTGGAGCTTCGGGGCGGAAGTTCGCCCGACAGCTCCAAGGTGGGGCGTTGCCCTCCATCATTCGAGAACGCTTCGACATCATTGGATGGGATCCACGAGGAGTTGGCAGCACGTTGCCAATCAAGTGTCTTGGTCCATCTGGCATGGAGGCGCTTTACGCTGCGGATCAAACTCCGGATTCGCCAGCTGAATTCGATGAACTCATCGCCATTACCCGTCGGTTCACGGAGGCGTGTGCAGCAAACAGTGCTGGTGTGCTTGAGCATGTGTCTACTGCGGATGTGGTGAAAGACATGGACGCAATACGGATTGCACTTGGTGAGTCGAAAATTTCTTACCTCGGGTTTTCCTATGGAACCCTGTTGGGAGCTGCCTATGCCGAGGCGTACCCAACACGAGTGCGCGCCTTTGTGCTTGATGGGGTGTTGGATCCAACGGCTGATTCCAATGAGCGGGTGCGTCGTCAAGCGATCGGGTTTGAAACTCAATTGAACCGTTTCCTCGACCGTTGTGAATCCCGGAAGTGTTCGTTTTTACAGCCCGGAAAAACAGCAGGTCAGAGCTTTGATGATTCGCTTCTGAAGGCGGAAAACTCCTCTATCAAAGTTGGTAGGCGTACCTTGGGTCCTGGCGATGCTTGGTATGGGGTCATAGCTTCCTTGTATGACAAGACCAACGGGTGGCCAGCCTTAGAACGTGCGGTGAGTCTCCTGGCCGAAGGAGATGGGACGGCACTGTTGTCAATCGCGGATTCCTATGCACGCCGACGAAGTAACGGCACCTACGAGAACGTAGCTGAAGCGAACTCAGCGGTGAACTGTACCGATATTCCTGCGCCACGGGACCCCAATTCCTACGCAGCATTAGCGAAAGACTTCGCCAAGATGGCCCCTCGGCTCGGTGCTTTTGCCGCGTACTCCAGTATTGCCTGTGCGTTTTGGCCCGCAAAGGTAACGGGATCGCTGGCACCACTGCGGGCGAAAGGATCTGATCCAATCCTGCTTATCGGCACAACTGGAGATCCTGCAACCCCACTGGTCTGGGCGCAGTCGCTTCACAAACAACTGGCCAACTCGGCGTTGCTTACGTACTCCGGCGAAGGACATACGGCGTTATTGACCGGCAATGCTTGTGTCCGCAAGATCGTTGTGCAGTATCTCGTCAATCTGGCCAAAGTGGCCCCCGGAAAGGTTTGCAAGTCTCCTTAGGAGAGTGCGCATTCTCTGACTCGGGAACGCTATGGCGACGGTACAAGGGTTTCGGGGCCTACGATGGTGTAAGCGGTCGTAGGTGAAAAGGCGATCGCCCCAGGGCGAAGCGTCGCTTTGCTGGATGAGGACGAAAACCAATGACCGAAGTACTTGAAGGCCACAACGCGCAGAGCGTGCAAACAATCGCGCCTGATGGCGTGGCATCGTTTGCCGAGTTGGGCGTGCCACCCGAGATTCTTGATGCGTTGATTGGCCGTGGAATCATGGCCCCGTTTGCCATTCAGGCCCTTACCATTGCCGATGGTCTAGCTGGTCGTGACGTATGCGGGCAAGCCAAAACCGGTGCCGGGAAAACGCTGGCTTTTGGTATTCCATTGGTGGCCCGTGCGGCGAAGGGTGCCCCGAAAAAGCCTACGGCAATGGTGCTTGTGCCCACTCGTGAGCTGGCTGCCCAGGTGGAAAAGGAACTGACTTGGCTATCCGGTGCGCGGGAGTTGAGCGTTGTTGCGGTGTATGGCGGTGCGTCAATGGATAACCAGCGCAAAGCTCTGCTGAAGGGTGCCGAGATTGTCGTGGCTACCCCTGGGCGTTTGATTGACCTTATGGGCAGGGGAGACATTGACCTTTCTGAGGTGCGGTTCCTGGTGCTCGATGAGGCCGATCGCATGTGTGACATGGGATTCCTCCCGAACGTGGAATGGCTGCTCCGCCACATGCCCAAGGAACGCCAAACCATGTTGTTCTCGGCCACCTTGGGCTCCGATGTGAATTACATGATCAAGAACGAACTCACTGATCCAGTTCACCATTCCGTTGCCAGTGATACCACCACCGTTGAGCAATCCCGCCACTTCTTCTTACAGGTCCACGACATGGATCGGGTCAAGGTCGTGGGCACGATTGTGAAGAACTATGACCGGTGTTTGGTGTTCGTGAATACGAAACGCGGTTGTGATCGATTGGTCGATGACCTCAAAGACCAGGGCATCACTACGGCCCGGGCAATTCACGGAGACCTCGATCAAACCCGTCGGGATCGGGCGCTGCGACAGTTTGGTGCGGGCGAAGTGCATGTGCTGGTTGCTACCGATGTTGCTGCCCGTGGTCTTCACATCGATGGGGTCGATGTGGTCTTGCAATTCGATCCGCCCGACGATCACAAGACGTATCTTCACCGCTCAGGACGTACCGCTCGCGCTGGGGCGAAGGGCATCGTGGTGACCTTTGTGCTGTGGAACCAGAAGCTTGAAATTGAGCGACTGCAGAAACGTTTGCAACTGAAACTGCCCGTTACCGAAGTATTTTCGAACAACCCGAACCTCTCGCACCTCGGCACCTGGGAACCCTAAGCGCGCGTACTTTCGT
>JAYSVF010000132.1:0-10194 GCA_043718695.1 Acidimicrobiia bacterium
ATCGCGTTGGAAATGAGGTTTCGCACTACATCGACAATGGCGCTCGATACCCCGAACACCGCAAGGCCAGACCGCAGCTCAAGTTGGATATTGGCTCCATCGGCTTTTGCTACGGCGACAAGAGGCTCTAACACCGAAAAGAGGTCAACCACATCCGATACGGCCGGAGAAGCCGATTCCTCATCAACGTTACGAAGTCTTCTGAGTTCGTCAACTGCCGCCTGCCCGAGCCGCCTTCGCGTTTGCAGGTCTGTTGCGGCACTGTTGTCTTCGAGTATCCGAACAACGGCCTCCACGGAAAGTAGAGCCGAGCGACGATCGTGGGATTGGCGTTTTGCGCTTTGACGATCAAGTTGCAATCGATCCGTAGCGATGGCTTGATTGAGTTCAAGGGCCAACAATTGACGATACCGATTCTCCTGCGATGCGCGCAGCTCACCACCAAAGGCAACAAGCACCAGCAAAACCCCAACGAGACCCATTCCAGCGCCAACGAGATCGCGAACATCACTAGCGCCAACACTTTTCTGGGTGAGGACCCACAGACCGATAGCTGTTGCAACGAGAAAGCCGCCCACACAGCGCCTCAGGACCGCTCTCGAAGGTAAACGACGGATAAAAAAGTGTGCACCGAGGAGTACACAAGCGATCGGAAAAAGGGTCGAGGCAAATCGCTGACGAAACGCCAGATGGCCAGCGGGATCGTTTCGAAAAACAAACGCGAGGCCGAGAGACCCAGCGACAACCCCACCACCACTCATAAGCACACGTACAACAAGTGAATCAAACAAAGCCCGCTCATGACTCACCACGTGGGAACTCAGCAGCACAATCCCCACAACGCCCACCGCTACCGCTACGACCGATGGAGAGATTGGCAAGGCTGACGAGGCCGGATTGCTTGATGTGCCGAGATTTGCCGAATCGTGCGCTCCGCGAAACGATTGTGCGGCCCACACCACACACGGAATAGCCAGGGCCAGTCTCCCCGACAACACATCGCCCTCGCCGCGCCAGTGCAAATAGGCGATCCAGCAAATCACCAAGGCAAAGCAAGCCGTTGCTCCAGCAAGGAACGGCGAAACCCGCAGCGACAGCTCCCTCGCACTCCAGCCCTTGGCTTGCACGGTCGACCATCCCAATCCAACGGCAAACACGAACAAAATTGCTGGCGCAACAAGGCGGCTCGAGGCCAACGAATCCGCCTGTTGACCGGCGGTCCTCAAATCCTTTTGCGCCGGACGGGGGCGCGTATCATCAGTGCCGCTTGACCCCGTTTGGACCCGGGACAGGGAAAGCACTCGAAAACCGTCCATCTCGGTTTCCACCTCCGTTCGCTGGTGTGAGTCTTGCGAACCTTCCCACCAAAAACAAGCGGAAACGCTTAGGTAATTTCTCCTTCTCTTGGGCGACAAATCCGCTCCGCCTGAGAAAATCGTGCACAAACTGAAGCGAGAATCATTTCCGATCGTCTACGCAATATTGACGAGGCGAAGCCGAAACGAGAGGTGCAATGTGGTTCTCACGGCAATTCCGGTGGGTCACCCCAACCGGAAAAGGGAAGGCAAATTACCAACCTGGTCGACAGGGGAAGCAATTCTCAATAGTAAGTACGAATACTAAATAACCAACAGTAGAGACGGAGTTACCAACATGTTCCTCAACCTTTTCACCAACATCCAGTCCCGCGTGCTCCACGCTGAGACCCAACGAACCAACCAGGAAGAAGGGGCCGTCGCCGTCGAGTACGCGCTCCTTCTGGTTGGAATTGCGATAGTCGTGGGAGTCGCGGCTGCTGCTCTCGGAACGAGGATCGTTACGAGGTTTACAAGCATTCTCTAACCGAGTGCGGCGGGTTTTCGAAACCGCTCCAACAAGCTAGCCCCGGCAAACGGGTACCCAACCACATGTCGGTGGGCAGATTCGGCTCTGCCCACCGACCAGGGGGCACACATCACATTTCGATCCACGACGACGGAGAACGAAGGATGACTCAGAAGCATGAAAGAGGTGCAGCAGCCGTTGAATTGGCGATCATTTTGCCGATTCTCCTCATGTTGCTGTTCGGCATTATCGAGTTTGGCCGTTGGTACAACGCGTCCATTACCGTAACGCACGCTGCGAGGGAGAGTGTGCGGAAATTGGCCCTGCGAGACACAGTCGACAACGCAAAACTTGCGGGGACCGAGGCCGCTGCGTCGTTGGCACCCGACGTTCCAACCTTTGGACCAATCACCGAGTGCAAGAGCGGAATCACCGACGCAAAAGTCACAATGAACTTCTCCTTTACCTTTGACATTCCCTTCATTCCGAGCATCACGTCGGGGGACATCTCGAAGACTGCGACGATGCTATGCGGCGGCTAAAACGGGATCGGGAGCAGGGAGTTGCGGCGGTGCTGTTTGCCGTTGTGGCCACCGCGATGTTTGGTATGGCCGCACTGGTTATTGACACTGGGGCCCTTTACCAGGAGCGACGAGAGCTGCAAACGGGAGCTGATGCTGCAGCTCTTGCTCTTGCCCAGATCTGCGCCAAGGCAGCAATCCCATGCGTAAACGGCCCGCCTCTCAACGCCGAAGCGGATAAATACGCCGACTTCAACGTTGCGGATTTGAATGCTTCGGCCACAGCGACAATCGATGGGACCACCAAAGAAGTTACCGTTATCGCAGCTACCCCAACCAACAACCAGGTTCCGTTTCACTTTGCTCCAATAGTAGGTGGAGCGACGGAAGGCAGAGCAAGCGCGAAGGCAAAAGCAAAGTACGGATTCCCTTCATCGGTAAAGGCGTTTCCTCTTACCTTTTCGCAGTGTGAATTTCAAACGATGCTTGACCTCCCCTATCCGGCTCCCGATCCCAATCCCATGCCAAACCCGATTCCGACTACAGAACACGTGATCTATTTACACGACAGCGCAAACGGGAACCCTCATGACCCAGGTGGCGTCTGCCCGGTGACGCCAGCGGGGATGGATTCCGATGGCGTGACCACCCTTACGGGTGGCTTCGGACAGCTCCAACTGTCCGGTTCGTGTTTCGCGGATGTCAAAATCAACGAGTGGTATCCAGCTGGCCCAGGCGGCGATCCTCCGGCCAATCCCTGCGTTCCCGCAGACATTCTCACCAACCCAATCACCATTCCCATTTTCGACAAAGTCGACGTTAGCTGCGACGTTGGTATCACTAAAAAGTGCTACCACATATGGGGATTCGCCACCTTCAAAATCACCGCAATTCATCTTTCTGGAAACGGAAATATTTGGTCACCCTCGGTTCCACGGCCATGCAACGGTGCAGACCGTTGCCTAAAGGGAACCTTTCTCGGTTTTACCACCGTCGGGCTTCCCGGTGGGCCCGACGGAGCAACTTCGGTGGTCTACCTCACCGAATAGCGCAACATTCCTGAACGCCGGATCCAAACCCATTCGAAGAAGCAACGCAAAGGGCAACACAAAAAGAAACACCTAAGGCATCACCAAAACACCACCACCTTGACGGGAGAAATTGTGAACAGACGGAAACTGCTTGCTATTTGTGGGGCGCTATCACTGGCCCTTGTATGCACCTTTGCACTTGTGCGTTATGTGAAAGGCGCCGAAGATCGAGCCCTATCGGGTGAAGAACTCGTTGAGGTACTCGTAGCGAAGGGTGACATTAAAGCGGGCACGCCAGCCGCAGACCTTGCTGAGAGCGTCACAGCTGAGCAGGTTCAGGTGAAGGTTCGGGCAGAAAACGCCGTCTCGAATTTCACACAAATTGAGGGACTCATCACCACGATTGACTTAGTTGCCGGTGAGCAACTCCTCACCACCAGGTTCGTAAACCCCGGTTCGTTTCAGGGATCACGGAGTTCGACGGTTCGTATTCCCGAAGGCGCCAATGAGGTCACCTTCAAACTGTCGGCCGAACGTGCGCTTGGCGGGCAACTCCGGCCAGGGGACACGGTCACGGTAGTTGGATCATTTGATCCGTTTGATAGCGAAGATATCGACCCAACAACGAAGGCCCTCGTCGACGGCAAAACCGATACAACTTCGCACATCATTGTGAACAGTTCAGTCGTAGTACGTGTCCAATATCCTCAGGATGCAGACCGCGGAGGCAAAGAAAAAGACGGTATAGGCGTCGCTCCAACCACCGACATCTACGTGACGCTGGCCGTGGATCAGCCATCGCTTGAGCGGGCCGTGTTCGCCGCAGAGTTTGGCCACGTATGGCTTTCCTACGAGCCAAAAGGTGCGGTCGATACCGAAAACAAAATAGTCAACCGTGGAAACGTGTACGAGCCAACGCCAACGCTCTTGAAACCCGTGGAACCTCTCATTGGCGAAGCTATCCCGCTTTCACAGCAAGTCGAAGACGGCGGCGAACCAATTTCGGTTCCGGCCCCACCAGCAACCGCCGCGCCCTCGACCACCATCAAGATCATCACACCAGCTACGAAGAAGCCGTGATCAGATGAGTATTCTTCTCGCCTTCACCACTCCTGATTTCCATGAACACGTTGTGGCGGCTTGCACTGGGACAAGGGTGTTCGATGAGCCCGGCACCGCCCCAACCAGCATTGCCCCACCCCGGATTGTCGTCGAACTGTTCGATGGTCATGACCTTGATCGAAGCCCCAGTGAACTAGCACGTGAACTTAGTAGTTCAGAACCCGACGTAATCGTCATCGGACCAAACGTATTGATCGATGATTCGCTTATGCTGATCCGCGAACTCGATCGGCAATTTCCCGAAATCAGTGTTGTGCTCGTCGAGAAGCCTACGGCTGACATTTGGCGGGCTGCGCTGCATGCAGGGGCTCGCGACGTTCTCGATCCAACCGACACAGCTGAAGCGATTAGCGCGGGTATCCGCAGAGCGGCTTCGCGGACTGCAGAACGGAGAGGTGCCCTTCGCCACAACCGTCAACCACTTCAGCAACCAGATCCCAAGGGCCGAATTGTCACGATCATTTCACCCAAGGGAGGGAGCGGAAAGACAGTCGTTGCCACAAACCTTGCCGTGTGTTTGGCCAAGGCACTTCCGGGCGACGTGGTGCTGGTTGATCTTGATTTGCAGTTCGGTGATGTAGCCAGTTCCCTTGGCCTCAAACCGACCTATTCGATGTACACCGCTACCCAGGCTTCGGGTTCGGAGGCTTCGTTACTCAAGGCCTTTCTCACCCCACACGACAGCCAACTACTCGTGCTGTGCGCACCTGATGAACCCACCGAAGCCGATGATGTGAAAGAGGGCGATGCCATCCGGATCGTGCACGAATTGTCCAAGCTGTTCCGGTGGGTCATCGTTGATACGAGCGCCGGGCTCGATGACATGACCTTGGCTGCGGCAGAAGCTTCGAGTGATTTGCTCTTTGTTTCTTCGACCGATGTACCCAGCGTTCGAGGGATTCGCAAAGAGGCGGTGATTATGGATCAGCTTGGCGTGCGAGCGAACCGTCACTTTGTCCTGAACCGTTCCGATGCCAAAGTTGGCTTGTCACCCGCTGACATCGCCCTAACCCTGGGCATGTCAATCACCGCCCAAATTCCAAGTTCCCGATCGGTGCCAACGTCGGTAAATGTAGGTGTACCTATCGTTGAACATGACAGCAGAAATCCCGCAGCCCGAGGACTGGCCGGTTTGGCCACCACCCTGCTTGAACTACAGGCCAATGGCGCCCCATCGTCGACCAAAGGCTTCAGAAAGTACCTGCCATGTCGCTAAAGGAACGCCTCGAACTCGCACGACCACTCGCCAGTTCATCGTCACCAATTTCAGGGAACGACCCAGTCGCAGGAATCCGGCTGGTGGCGGTGCCGAACCGAACCGATCCCGTAGCGGAGATGAAGCGACGAGCCCAAGAAACGCTGTTCTCCCGGGTTGGCAACCGTCTCTACGACGCAAGTCTTTCGCCTGAGCAACTCCGCAGCATCGTGATCACCGAACTCACCGAAATCGTTGGCGAAAATGATCTTGCCCTCACCGACGACGAACGACAATCACTCGTGGCCGCCGCAACCGAAGACGTGCTCGGGTACGGACCAATTCAGGAATACCTCGATGATCCATCGGTAACGGAAATCATGGTGAACACCACCGAAGGTATTTACATCGAACGCAACGGTCATCTCATCGAGACAGGTAGCCGTTTCTACTCTGCCGATCACCTTCGCCGCATGATCGAGCGGATTGCTTCCCAAGTAGGACGCAGGATCGATGAAGCCTCCCCCATGGTCGATGCCAGGCTCGCCGACGGTTCACGAGTCAACGCCATAATTCCACCCCTCTCCGTTGACGGTCCGATACTCACCATACGAAAGTTCGCTCGTAGGGCGCTCAGTGTCGATGACCTCATCGAGATGGGAACCATCACCCGCCAGCTTGCTGAGTTTCTTGAAGCCTGCGTGAAAGCGAAAGTGACTGTGGTGGTAAGCGGTGGCACTGGTTCGGGGAAGACCACCTTCCTCAACGGGCTGTCATCATTTATCCCTGAGGAAGAACGCGTGGTCACGATCGAAGACGCGGTCGAGTTGCAGCTTCAGCAACGCCACCGAATTCGTCTGGAAAGCCGTCCGCCCAACATCGAGGGCAAGGGCCTGGTGACGATTCGAGACCTCGTTCGTAACGCGCTGCGCATGAGGCCCGATCGCATTGTGGTTGGCGAGGTACGCGGTGCCGAAGCACTCGACATGCTCCAAGCAATGAACACCGGCCATGAAGGCTCCCTGACCACGCTCCATGCCAACTCCCCCCGAGACGCACTGTCTCGCATCGAGACCATGGTGCTCATGGCCGGCATGGACCTGCCAGTGAATGCCATCCGCGAACAGATGGCCTCCGCTATCGACCTTATCGTGCATATCGAACGGCTTTCCGATGGCACTCGGCGAGTAGTGGAGGTGAGCGATGTCGCGGGAATGGAAAGCTCGGTGGTGCAACTCAACGAACTGTTCACCACCGACTTTAGTGAAGGGATCGATGGCAACGGCCGTTACATCGGCAAGCTCATTCCCACCGGTATTCGACCATCCTTCGAATCCAAGATCAAACGTTTCGGCATCGAATTCAACGCCGAGTCCTTTCGGTCTGACAATGGTCCAGCTCGGCGAGGACTTGCGCGATGAACCAACGTACAGTTCGAATATTCCTCGCTTTGGCCCCACTCGCGATCGGCATCTGGTCCCCTCCTGCGCACGGACAACAAGTCGATGGGGGCACGGCGAAAGCAGCCATTTCAGCCGAAAATAGACCCGTCGCTACCATCCTGGCCAGCGAGCCCCTTCCGGTCGAAAGCATCGATCTGCGCAGCTTCCCCCAAGTGGAAGTGGTGGTTTCAGCGCCAAACATCGCCGCCATCGATTCCATCAGCGCGCAGAGCTTTTCTGTCGCCGAACGAGGAGCCGGTGGTTTGTTCGAGAACCGGTTGGTCTCCGTGAACAAATTGGCGACCTCAGAACTTTCGGTGGTGCTGGTGATCGATACGTCGGCCTCCATGAATGGCGCCGCTATGCAAGCAGCAAAAGGCGCGGCCACTACCTTCGTGGGAACCATGCCCGCCTCGGTACCTGTGGCCATTGTGGGCTTTGGCACCTCTCCCACCGTACACAGCAGCTTCACAATCGACCGAGAAAAGACCACCAAAGCACTGGCACGTTTGCAATCCAAGGGGCACACCACGCTCTATGACGCAATCATCAAAGCAGCTTCTTTGTTTCGGGAACAGCCGCAGGGGGCTAACACTCGTCAACGTATGGTGGTTCTTACCGACGGAGGTGATACGCGCAGTACCGCCACGATCAGTCAAGTGACCGAGGTGTTGCGCGATAGCGGTATCACTCTGTCTGCGGTGGCGCTAACGACCAGAGAAAGCGACCGAGCGGCGCTGTTGCTGTTGGCGTCTTCCGCCGACGGGACGGTTGTTTCTGCAGGTGACCCGACAGCCCTCAAGGGGGCCTTCAGCGACATAGCCTCTTCGGTACTCAACCAATACGGTTTACGTTGGTCCTCGCAAAGCAGCGGTCCAACCGACATTAGAGTTGACCTCGGCCTTGGTGCCACGATCTATCGCACCGCAACGCGTGTTGGCTTTCCTTCATCCTCCGCACCGCTACTCGCCGGGCCGTCGATTCCCTCAGCAAACAATCAAAGCGGATCCACAAACCAAACATCGCTGTCACCCGCCGGAGCAAAGCCATCTAGTGGACGTGGATTACTCATCGTGGGTATCACTTCGGGATTCGCAGCACTGTGGTGGGCTTCTTTGCTCGTGCTTTGGCCACGTGCCGCCAAACGCCGGCTTGCTTCTGAATATGGCAAGACACCACAGCAAGAACTCCGCGCCTCGACCAGGAAGTTGTTGGCCTATACCGACCGCTTCCTGGTGAAGCAGAGCCAACGACAGCGACTTCAATCACTGCTCGAACGTGCAGGAATGCGAACTGATCCAGCGACTGCCGCAGTCTTCGTCGGCGTGCTGGGAACCCTAACGCTCGTTGTAGGACTGGCCTTCACAACGTTCTTGATAGCAATCCTGCTCATGTTTATCAGCATCACCCTGCTGTATCTCGTGGTGAAGCATCGGGCAAACAAACGATCGGAGCTGTTTCAGGGCCAGCTGGAAACAACACTCCAAATGATGTCGAACAGCTTGAAAGCTGGCTACGGAATCAGCCAAGCCATCGACACGGTCGCCCAAGAATCAGAATCTCCAACCAGTGATGAGTTCCGAAGAATCGTGCGGGAAACTCGGCTCGGCATGGACCAAATCGAAGCGCTGCGGTCTTGTGCCGATCGGGTCAAGTGCGAAGACCTCCAGTGGATCACCGATGCCATAGCGGTAAATCGAGAAGTTGGTGGAAACCTCACGGAGTTGTTTGCTGGAGTATCGGAAACTCTGCGTGCAAGAAATCGCTTGGCTCGGCAAGTAAGCGCGCTTAGCGCTGAAGGTCGAGTGAGTGCCCGGATCTTGATCGCACTGCCCTTTGTCGTTATGGCCTGGATGTCGGTCACCAACCGGACATACATCGGCGAGTTGTTCAAAGGTTCCAGCGTAATCCTGTTGATTCTCGGCGGCCTCCTCATGACCATTGGGTACTTCTGGACCCGCCGTATCACCCAAGTTCGGTATTAGTGCAGGGACGCGGAAGTTACTATGCAGTGTTTTCAACTCAATCCTCAGTACCCATACGGACTCGCCACCGAAATCACTGCATCGTCACTTCCGCGAACACGCACTAGTGCAGTGAAGCACCTTTCATTCTTTCACTGCAGATTGCACGCACGTTAGGAGAATTATGATTCTTTACCTTGCATCCGCCGGTTTCGTTGGCTCATTGTTCTTGTTGCGATGGGGCCTGGCTGGCGGCCAACGAACCCACGCCGCAGCCCGCGCCGCGCTGGGTCCCCTTGAGCACCGCGCCACCCTCGGCCGCCAACGATCTGGCTTCATCGCTCAGGTACTAAACAAGGTTCCCGGGCTGGGCACAACCGACGATCTTGCCAAACGAATCGCCAGGGCAGGCATGAATTGGACCGCAAGCAAACTGCAATTTCTGAAGGCAGCATCGTTGGCGGCGAGCGTGCTGCTAGGTCTGATTCTCGGCGCCGCGACGGGAAGCATGCTCCTCCTTGCACTGTTTGTTTTCGCAGGAATTTGCGCCGTTGTTCTGCCTGATTTCATCCTGCGAACCAAAGGCGACGAACGCCAACGAGAACTTGAACTGCAACTGCCCGATATTCTCGATCGACTCACCATCAGCATGGAAGCGGGGCTTGGATTCGATACGGCCTTAGCCCACGTAGTTCGAGACAAAAACGGCCCAGGCTACGACGAGTTCCGACGGGTCCTTCAAGATCTCCAACTTGGCGTTCCGCGAACCGTTGCTCTTACCACCTTAAGCGAACGTACTTCTGTGAGCGACCTTCGTATCGTTCTTTCGGCAGTTCTCCAGTCGTCAAAATATGGCCTTCCCCTCGCTGGCGTTCTGCGAGTGCAAACCGCTGAGCTACGAGACAAGCGATGGGCTCGGGCGCAGGAATCCGCGATGAAGATCCCCGTAAAGGTGCTTCTCCCACTGATCTTTTGCATCTTGCCCACGCTGTTCCTGGTGATCATTGGGCCAGCAGCCATTCGAATCAGTCGGTCCTTCTAACTCCTCTGTACACGTAGGGAGCATCATGCCAGCGAGCACCTTGTCCGACCAAC
>JAYSVF010000133.1:0-10186 GCA_043718695.1 Acidimicrobiia bacterium
CCCTGAGCGCTGGAAGGGATGACACCTGAACTGGCAAGAAGGAACCCAACCAGGCCGAATGCGACAGCGAATCGATGTGGGCCGCGTTGCTTGGCCCCCAAACTCTGAGAACACGCACGAGTTGTCGAACGAATCAGTTGCATTCCTAAGAACTCCTTGAGGGGCGGCTTGGCATCATTGCGACATCCGAAGCTGGGAGCGATGCGGAGTTACCCACACGAACTTTCCACGTTGCACCACTCCCATCGTAAACGCCCTGCGCGCTACGTTGGCGGTTCACAACCATTATCTACTTCGTTGGAAGCAAAATAGCGGCGTGCCCTTTGCGCTTCAGGGAACCAACGCTTGTACTAGGCGGGATCGTTTGTACTAGGCGTGATCCTCTGTTTTAGGAGTTGTCTGTATTACGAGTTGTCCTCGGCCCGGTGATCGGGTGATTCAAGCACCCAATCAGCATCCGGGGTTGTTATGTCGAGCTTGAGGGTGACTCCAGAGCGTTGCTCAAGTGTGAGTTCGCCGCTACTTGCGAAGGCTATCGCCGCAGATCCACTGACAAGTTGGCGGACCGCAACCCCAACGAGCGGTTCGCGCCAACCTTGCGAAAGCCGGGCATCGCTATCACCACGGAGGAGCTGAACAAGATCGTTTCGGGTGGCCAGGAGCCCAGAATCGATTTTCGCGTCACGGGCGAGCTGAGAAATCCACGCGGAGGCAAGCGTTAGGGCTGGCCGTAGTTTGCGATCAAAATCTTCAGGTTCTGGCTGTTGCAGGTCACTGCTGGGAAGACTCAGTGCCTCGGCGACCGTGGCGAGTAGTTCCTTGCCCACGCCACCACGCAGGAACCGTCCATCGATCCCGCGCATCGAACCCAACTGGTCAACATCGGTCGGTTTTGATTGAGCCACGGCCAAAACGGCAAGATCGGGCAGCACGAAACGTACGGGTTTGTTTTCAATTTTTGCCCGTCGTTCGCGCCACACACAGATCTGTTGGGCGACAATCCGATCTCGTCCGCGGAGTACCCGGCCATCCTTGAGCTTCCACCAGGCCTGTTCGGCAACATTGTTGCGATGTCGGTTGCGAAGAATGGCGATCTCTTCCTCTACCCAAACTTCGCGGCCGGCCCGAACCAGCTGTTCCAACAACAAGCGGCGAAGCTCGAGAAGGTACTCCACGTCTAGTGCGGCATAGGTCTTCTGGGCTGGCGTTAGGGGGCGCTGTGTCCAATCGGTGAGCCGATCCCCCTTCGAAAGCGAAACATGAAGAATCCGCTCCACCAAAGACGACAACGAGGGCGTTGAAAAGCCAACGAATCCAGCCGCAACCTGAGTATCCCAAATCAGGCGTGGGGTGCAACCGACAACATGCTGGAGTACTTCAAGATCTTGTTCTGCAGCATGGAAAACGGCAAGTACATCGCTGTGAAAAAGCCTTTCCAATGGCCGTAAATCGAGCGCCAAGGGATCGATCAGTACAAGATCACCGGGCCAACCGATTTGCACCAGTGCCAGATGCGGAAAATAGGTCTTTTCACGATGGAACTCCGTGTCAATGGCGTACTGCGGCTCCACCAGCAATGCCTCGATCACCGCTTCGAGTTGTGCTGGCGTATCAACCCAACGCGCTGGTGCTTTAAAGGTGGGTTGAGCTGTTGCTAAGGGCACGGTTTACTCGTTTTCGCTTGACTCGGTAGGAAGCTCCGCTGCCACCCAAGCCAGCGTTCCGCCAGCAATGTTCACGGCATGAATGCCTTGGGCGATAAGCCATTCGCATGCCGCATGACTCCGTGCGCCGCTGCGACAAATCACGTACATCGGGTTCGCAATACCCAAATTTGATTCGGCTTGATCAGCAGAAACGAACCGATGCGGGGCAAATTCGCTCAGGTGATTGGGAAGCGAATTGAGAGGTATCGATTGCGCCCCAACCGCTCGAACTTCATCAAACTCATAGGGCTCACGAACATCGATCAAGAGTCCACCAGCATTGACGAGCTCGAAGGCTTCACGTACCCCAAGGGCCGGTACTGGGGTATTCATCAGAGTGCAAGCTTAACGCAGCAAGCGCGGTGGCTCTGGATGCCCGGAAGCTGAGAGCGCGTTTCGGTTTATCTCGATCCAACGGGGATCACAACCCCTAGCGAACACAGGGCGTGATCAATCCGGGGTAACTCTTGCCCATTCTTCCGGTGTGTCCACATCGACTGAGGAACGATCTTCAACGTCGGCTACGTACGTTCCCACGGCAAGCTTGCAACGGAGAATCGATCGCTCACCAGCGGCAAATTGGGGCATCAGCAGCGCTTGGCAACGACGGGTGTAGCGGGCATGGAGGGGTTGCAATCGATTCTGGTGCAGGGTCATTAAGCAATCAGCTTCCGCAAGCTCGATCTTGCCTTTCAACGGATTCTTTGTTGGTTTCTTGGTTGGGGTGTGCTTTGGAGATTCGAGCTCTTCTGCAACTGAGATTGGCGGTGTCAGGAGCATCGGGGCGGCGCAGAGAGACTGCAGCGACCCAACGCAAAGCCATGGAAGGTCAACGGCAACCACCAGAATCTCCATCGCCGTTGTTGCAGCAAAGGCAGAAAGAATGCCACCCAACGGACCCTCCCCGGGCCAACGGTCAGGGACGCGACGGATGCTGATTGACGCGCTCTGGGCACCTCGTTCCGCGCCCCTGTATCCACCAGACCCGAGAGTACCGGAGGCTGCGCTAATTCCGTCGGCCACCATAGAACCGCCACCAAGCAGCGCGCCCAGGTCAACGCCAGGTTTAAGTCCTAGAACGGAACCAGAACCTGCGGGAGCACCCAAAGCCGGGCTCGAAATATCGGGAGACGGGGGGATTCCCGGTTTTCCCACGATCAAAATTTCGCTGACCAGAGAACTAAGCGCAGATACGGTTCGCTCGAGCATCGTTTGTCCGTTAAGGACGAGTGAAGACTTATCGGTGCCCATCCGAGTACTGCTTCCGCCGATCAGAATGACCCCGGCTCGCAGTGCATTGCCCCGTTCAGCGGATCCGCGTAGAAGGTCAACGGCCATTATGACCACTCAGTGCACAATTGCGGCCGGAGCAGCTGGAACGGTTGAATCGGCCGCGGTGCCAAGCACCGAGGGGGCAGGGGAGGTTGGCGCTACCGATGGGCGTGCACTCTCGGAGCTCAAAAAGGCCAGCGTCTTGGCGTGTAAGACGCCATTGGTGCTCAGGGCACTACCACCGTCGGGGCGGGCATTTCCGGCGAGATCCGTGAATACTCCCCCCGCCTCTTCAACGATGATTTGGATCGCCGCAAGATCCCACACCGAGACAATGGCTTCGGTCCCGATGTCGCAGGCGCCTTCGGCCACAAGCATGTGTTGCCAAAAATCGCCAAAGGCCCGGTGACGGTACGTGGTCTTGCGAAGGTGTTCGAGCTGTTCTCGCATCCCGTGCGATTCCCAGGGACCTTCGCTGTAGGACAGAAAAGCATTCGCAAGTTCGTCAATTTTCGAGACGCGCAAGCGACGATCATCAGCAAAAGCCCCCTGGTCCTGTGCGGCCCACCAACGGTTTCGCATCGCCGGAGCCGAAACGACACCCACATCGAGCACGCCGTTACATTCCCGGGCGATCAACGTGGCCCAAATCGGCACTCCGCGCACATAGTTTCCGGTGCCGTCAATCGGGTCAACAATCCAGCGAATTCCGTTGGTCGAATCAATAGTTCCGTGTTCTTCGCCAAGCAGACCATCACCTGGGCGCTCGGCGAGAATTCGTTCCCGAATGACCGATTCGGTGTTGCGATCGGCAATCGTGACCTCGGTGAGATCAGCCTTGGTTTCGATTACCAGTGCTTGGTTCCGGAAATGTGCCATGGTAACCACATCCGCCGAATCTGCCAACGACAACGCAAAAGCCAATGCTTCGGTGATTTGTTGCGAAGTTTGCGTACTTTTCGGCCTCGTGGCCATAGTGCTGGTAGCGCTGATGGTGCTGGTCATGCTGGTCATGCTGGTTATCCTGTCGGCTGTTGCGCGTTCGTCGAGCTTTTGGGGATCATGGAATTGTTCGCAAACGTCAAAGGGTTAAAAGTCAAAGGGTTAAAAGTCAAAGGGTCAAACCGCAACCGCAAGTGGCTTACCCAGCGTTCCAATCGGCGCCAGACCTGGCCCAATCAGGATCAAGTTGACCAATGAACATGGCAATGCGCTCGGTTTCGTCCTGCTCGGCGATTGCTTTGGCGGCGTGATGAAGCCCGGCCAGGGCCCGAAGGAAGCCTCGGTTGTTCTCGTGACGCCACCGCACGTAACCCGATCCACGCCAGCCCGACGCCCTCAGGCGATCAAGTCCACGGTGATATCCCACCCGGAAGGCGGCGTAAGCCTCCACATCGTTGCGTCCAAGAGCCCCAAGTTGAGCCCAGGCGTCAAGATAGCGAGGATACGCAGCGACCACATTGCTTACGGCTTGGTGCCGCTCCCCCAGATCGGTGAGTGCCAAGGCTGCGGCAAGTTGCGCTTGGGCTGCGGCGGGTTCGGCATCAAGGATGGTTTCGGGGATGCCAGTGGTGAGGGTTACGGGGCGATCAGACATCCTCCGATCGTCCCACTCTTTTCCGGGTGCCTGTGCGCGTATGGTCACCAAAGGTTTCCTGTAGCCCGACGGTTTCCTCCCGGGTGGCGCAAGAGAGTGCGGTTTGCCTAACGTCGGATCTTTCGAAACGCTGCTTCACCCAAATTGCTTCTTTGCTTTCGAGAAACCACCCGCTCAAACCCGCTTGAACCATTGAAACCACTGAAACCACCGAGGGAATACTTATGTCAAAGATTGCTGTCCTGGCCAAGCTCACTGCCGCGGAGGGAAAACGCGCTGAAGCACTTGCCGTGCTCAGCGCCCAAGTTGCCTTAGTGAATGGCGAAACGGGTACCGAAATTTATGCTCTCCATACCGATGACGGTGACGATGTGACCATTTGGTTCTATGAGCTCTATACCGATGACGCAGCGCTGGCCCATCACAGTGGAAGCGAAGCCATGGCAGCACTCGGGCCGAAGTTGAAGGGATTGATGGCGGCGCGTCCGGAGATTAAGCGTCTAACGCCCGTAACCGCCAAGGGTTTGAGCGTCTCGTGAAGATCGTCATCGATCTCGAGACATGCCAGTCAAATGCTCTGTGTATGAGTGTTGCGCCTGATGTGTTCGATGTTCGTGATGACGGCTTTTTGTACATACTCAACGATTCGCCCGGCGAAGCTCGGCGCGCCGCCGTACTTGAAGCCGCACGGGTGTGTCCGACCCAGGCGATTACCGTCGAGGGATGAGCTCTTCCTATCAAAATCACCCCGAGAGTTGGTCGCTTCCTGCCAACGGGCGAGTTGTTGTCGTTGGCGCATCTCTCGCTGGGCTGCGAACCGTTGAAGCGTTACGAACAACCGGGTTTAGCGGCCCGGTAACGCTTCTCGGAGACGAGCACGTGAAACCCTATGACCGGCCCCCGCTGTCAAAACAGTTCCTTCTGGGCAGTTGGGACCACGACCGCATTGAACTCCGTAACGACGGCGAGTTGGCTGCGCTGTCGATCGATTTACGGCTTGGTGTTTTCGTGTCGGGAGTTGATACTCAGGCACAAACAATCACCACACTCGTTGATGGTGTGGCGAGTTCTCTGCCTTACGACGCGCTCATTATTGCTTCAGGGGTCCGAGCTCGCAGTCTTTCCCACACCCTTGTCGATCCCGGCATTCAGAAACCCACTGTGCGTACGATTCGCACTCGTACGGACAGTGAAGCACTGCAACCATTGTTGGTCGAAGGTGCTCGGGTGGTCATCATCGGGGCGGGATTTATTGGCGCTGAGGTAGCGGCGGCCGCTTCAACAAAAGGGGCGACGGTGACGATCGTGGAGCAACTTCCTATCGCCCTAGCCCGTGCTCTGGGCGATGAAATGGGTGCCGCATGCGGTTCGCTTCATGCTCGACACGGCGTCACGCTGCGATGCGGCGTTGAGGTGGTAGCGATCACCGAGGGTTGCGTATTTTTAGGTGACGGTTCCACGTTGGCGGCCGATGTGGTGGTTGCCGGCATCGGCACGATTCCCAATACCGAGTGGCTCATTGATTCGGGTATTGATATCACCAACGGCGTGCTGGTCGACGGGTACTGCCGGGCGATCTCGACCGCAGGTACGGTTCTTGACGGCGTCTTTGCGGTGGGCGATGTTGCCCGGTTTCCGCTCCCCTGGCCCCATGAGCCCCATGAGCCCCATGAGCAGCAAACGGAAAAGCCAACAGAAGTTGCACCCTTCACCGAAGACCCATCCCATTTCGAGCCGTCAGCGACTCTTGCCTCGGTTAAGGAGCCGCTACAGCAAGAATTGGTTGGCGCTCGCTCACTTGAGAATTCAGATCTGGTTCGCATCGAACACTGGACTAATGCTGCAGAAATGGCGAACCATGTGGCTGGCGTGCTGCATGGTGACTGGGTCCCTTACACGCCGGTTCCGTATTTTTGGAGTGACCAGTACAACCACAAAATCCAATTCCTTGGGCGTGCTGGACAGTACGACGAAGTACGCATCGTGGCGGGATCCGTCGAGGACGGCGCTTGGTTGGCCCTCTACCGAATTGGCGACCGGCTGAGCGCAGCGTTGGGTGTCTCTAAGGTTCGGGCCCTAGCCCCCTACCGAATGCTGCTGGAAAAAGGCTGCTCGTGGGATGAAGCGCTGGCCGCCGCGCCGCATGCCTGAACAGTTGAGCGCGCGTGGATTCTGCCTTCTGCGTTAGATGTTGGAGACTGGTGGCGTCATGGAACTCATCATTGCCCGTCATGCCCTGCCTGTTCGCATAGAAAATGCCGAAGGACCGGCCGATCCGCAACTATCTGATCGAGGCTTGGCGCAGGCCGAAAAGCTCGCCGAGTACCTGGCCGAAGAGCGTATTGATGCCATTTGGGTGTCCCCCATGCGCAGGGCACGCGAAACCGCAGCTCCGCTCGCCGCGAGGCTTGGGCTGACTCCACTTGTGGATGACCGGCTCGCTGAATGGGACCGTGACTCATCCACCTACATCCCCGTAGAAGAACTCAAAGCCACGAACGACCCAATTTGGCAGGCAATGGCCAAGGGTGAATGGCACGGTTCGATGGATCCTGAAGTGTTTAAGACCGGTGTGACCGAGGCCTTTGAGCGAATCATCGCAGCGCATAGCGGTCAACGGGTTGCGGTGGTTTGTCACGGCGGAGTTGTGGGCGCCTATCTGGGTTCGGTCATTGGGCTTCAAGGGCCAACGATGGGTTTCTTTCACCCCGAATACACCAGCATTCATCGGGTGATGGCTGCGAAATCTGGTGAGCGTAGTATGCGGTGCATTAACGAAATCGCTCACCTGCGCGGCACGGGGCTCTTAGGCTGAGCTTTCCCGCAGTGGCTACCCTACCCGAGGGGCTGGTGCGATTCACCCCGCCGTTTCCGATCAACCTCGCCAAAACACTTGCACCGTTGAGACGGGGAAAATCTGATCGCACTGCTTCGATCGGGCCTTCGGGGTTTTGGCGGGCGACTCGCACCCCCGATGGACCGGCGACGCAGCGGTTACGGATAATAGGTGAAGAAATCGAGTCGCGGACGTGGGGTCCGGGTGCTGAGTGGTTAGCGCAACGAGCACCGATCCTTGTGGGTTGCAACGATGACACGGCAAATTTTCCGATGGTGAATGAAGCGATCGACACCTTGCATCGACGTTTCGCTTCATTTCGGATTGTGTGTACGCAGAACATTTGGGAAACGCTCATTCCTGCGGTTCTTGAACAAAAGATCACCGGACTCGAAGCCCGAAGATCCTATGCACACCTAGTACAACACTTTGGCGAGCCCGCACCTCAGCCCGAAGGTGGTCCACGCCTGACCCTACCGCCCGATGCAAGTCGCGTCGCCGAGTCTCCTTCCCACGTTTTTCATGCTGCTGGCGTGGAGGCAAAACGTGGCGACACCATTCGAATCGCCGCCACCTATGCGCACCGCCTCCGAGACGCTCCGGACCTTCCCTTGGCCGAGGCTTGCGCCTATCTTTCCAAGCTCCCCGGCGTGGGGCCGTGGACGGTCGCCGAGATTGCCATCGTGGCCTTGGGTGATGCTGATGCGGTGAGCGTGGGTGACTACCACTTGAAGAATTGGGTGTCGTGGAATCTTGGCGGAAAACCACGGGGTAGCGATGACGAAATGATTACCCTCTTAGAGCCGTTTCGTCCCCACCGTGGTCGGGTGCTGAAATATCTCCAAATGGGCGGATCGCCTCCCCCGCGTTACGGTCCCCGTCTTAGTATCCAACCGCGATTCTGAACTACCGCAACAACCAGCTGCAACCGAACCGAAACTGAAGCATGGATTCCCCAACGAACAGCGACACAAACAATCACCGCGAACACCCCGATGGGCCAACGGCACGTTCGCTGTTCAGCGTGCAAGATATTCGCCGTGTCCTGGGGTCGATGTTGGTTTCGGCTGCGTCAACCTCAGCGTATGTGGTGGTCATTGGCCTTCTTGTTTGGGACATCTCAAAATCGGAACTCAATTTGGGTTTGATTGGACTCATCGAGTTCATTCCGGCCGTACTTCTAGTGTTCGTATCGGGCATTGTGGCTGACCGATACGACCGACGGAAAACGGTGGCAATCGCGTTGGGCGCCCAAATCGTGATTTCTACGGCAATATCGTTTTTGGTTCGATCCAAGCCTGATTCTGTACTGCCAATCTTCTTGATGGTGGCGCTAAGCGGCGTAGCCTTCGCTTTCATCTCTCCCGCCATGCGGGCCCTTATCCCCTCGACTGCCCCGACCGAAAACGCCTTGCCTCGGCTCGTGGGGTTGTCATCAATTTGCTGGCAGGGTGGAGCGATTGTGGGCCCGGTTGTTGGCGCGTTTACCTACCGAGCCAATCCTTCGTTAGCGTTTCGATGCATCGCCGTTGGTTACGCCATTGCCCTTTTTGGGGTGCTGCGTGTTTCCAGGGCCGCTGGTACCGATCACCTGGGCGAGTCCAACAACAACGCCCCCTCGTTTCGTGCAGCTGCCCAAGGCTTGTCAGTCCTTCGTAAGCAGCCAATCTTGATGGGGGCCATCTCACTCGATTTGTTTGCCGTGTTATTTGGTGGAGCCGTTGCACTGTTGCCTGCCTTGGTTGATGAACGGAATTGGGACAAGAGCGCGGTCGGAATTTTGCGAGCCGCTGGAGGTGTGGGAGGTGCCCTAGTCACGTTGTTCTTGGCGGCTAAACCCGTCCGGCGAAACATTGGCCGGGTGCTGCTCACCGTGGTCGCTGGGTTTGGGTTCGCAACGATTGGTTTTGGCGTCACTAAACAGTTGTGGATCGCCATTGCCTGTATGGCACTGCTCAACGCCGCGGATTCTGTCAGCGTGTTCATTCGCTCGACCCTGGTTCCCCTGGTAACCCCAGCCGATCAACGAGGGCGGGTGAGTGCGGTTGAAGGAGTGTTTATTGGCGCATCGAATGAGCTTGGAGCATTTGAATCGGGTGTAGCCGCACGGTTCTTGGGAACAACACCAGCAATTGTGAGCGGCGGCGTTCTCACTATTGCTGTTGTGTGTTTTTGGTGGTTTGTTTTTCCCGCTCTGCGTGATGTTGACCGATTCAGCGATCTAGAAGCCGTCCGTTCCGATCGCCGCATCTGAGGGCTTGGGTCGCAATGGATAGACGGGATTTCAACGCCATCCGAGGCCCACGCGAAAAATAAATCCGTTTCACCGGTCTTTGCAAGAATAATATCGGTGAAACTGCAGCTCAGAGTCTATTTTGAGTGGTTTTGTGAGGTGGGATTCACTAGTGCGCCATTGGGGGTTGAACCGAAAAGAAATTGAACTTTTCACCACTTTAGGTGGTTTTGTTTTGGAAATAGCGTGCCGATGCCACTTATTGTGAACACTCAAACGGCACCAGACGCCATCGTGATCGACTTTCCAACGCCTTGGCAACGATCACAGGTAACCCGCTGCGGGATCTCCGTCGAGTTGCACCTGTGCGCTAGCCCCGCGGTTACTCGTAAGGCCCTTCACCGGTTTGACCTCTTTCTTGAGCGGGAAACTTCGCTCGATACCGAACCGATGCTTCGTCTCGCCATTGCCGCAGATTTGTTGGTTGATGACTTGGTGGCCAGTGGGAGCCGTGAGGTTGCCGTGGCGATTGGAACCACAAT
>JAYSVF010000134.1:0-4219 GCA_043718695.1 Acidimicrobiia bacterium
TGACGCGTGCGAACGTTTCGGTGACTGACTCTGCACCAACCCCGTCTACGTTTTGGTAACCGTCGTATTGTCCCAACACAACATCGGCAGGAGCGAGGCTTTGGATCTCGTGGAGAAGTTCTAACCTGGCGCAGTCGATGTCTTCAGGTGAAGACGATTTTGGTGGCTCCATGGATAGAGCCGTGAGGAGTTGCAAACCGTGATTTTGGATAACATCGCGAAGGGTCCCGGTGGCGTCGAAGAACTCTCCCCGACCTTCCACATCGGCCTTTTCTGCCATCACGATTTCGATTGCGTTAATGCTGGATCGATTCCAGAGTGGTTCAAAAATTCTGTTAGCGAACCGCAACACTAAAAGATTCTGAAGCGACTCTTTCTGTAGGTAGTGATCAACCGCGAACAGTTGATCAGATTCAAAATACCTGAGAACCAGCGCATGCAGCTCAACGGCTGATTTGCGATCATTTCCAAACGGCTTTTCAATAAGTAAGCGCACGTTAGAATGTATGCTGGAGCTTCCTAATCCCTCAACAATTTCAGCAAAAGCCTCGGGGGGAACGGCCAGATAACACAATATGTGATCGTGTTTCGCGAGCTTTTCTGCCAGCTTTTGGTAAAGCGCGGAAGAGTTGTAGTGGCCCTGGATGTAGTCAAGGCATGCCAGAGTTTGCTTTTGTGCTGCTGGGTCCGCCTGGTCGCTGGGCTGGGTCTGAGAGGAAATTGATGCCGCAGCAACTTCACGAAGCTTTGCAATCGACCATGCAGAACGGCCAATGCCGACCACTGGCATATCCAATTCACCCAAAACGGCAAGCTCGTAGAGCGCCGAAAACAGCTTCTTGCGGGCCAAGTCCCCGGTGATTCCAAAGATCACCAGGGCAGTGCAGCTTGCGGTCTTGTCTTGATCGTGGGGGGTCATACTCCTGGGCTTTTTCGAAAGAAGCTGATGGAGAAACTCCCCCCAGACAGTGGCAACACGTGGTGGGGAACGAGGGGTGGAATGTCAAGGTGTTGATCAGTCTCCAGCTTGATGTCAAAGACATCTGGCTCTTCAAAGGTAAAGCGAACGCTTCCTTTCAGCACCGTGAGGCGGGCCCACAGGTGCGGAGCGAGTCGGTGGGAACTGAGTAAACCTGTCGGAACGGTTTTCTCCGTGAATTCCGGCGTTGTCCGAACAAACAACAGCGCCGACGGCATCTCATAACGATGCCCAGCGAAGTGAGGTGATGAACCTTGAGGATCAAGAGACGTTCGGGTCTCCGTCGAAGGTCCAGAGGTCGCAGCGGTGGTGAGGGTCATGACCGTTTGGCCGAGTTCGCCGCTGTGCGTTCCGTTGTTGTCCCTGCAGTGGCCAGTACACCCGAAGCTGATTCCAAATGGGCGCGAACGAACCACTGGTACAACTCCAGAATTCCGGTTTGGCGAACCAAAAGGTCAACGGAGATGGGATCAACTTCCACAGCGTCAATGGCTTGGCGATGGCTGTCGATGACACCGTTGTAGACCAGATCGAGGGCTCCAAGATGTTCAGCCACAAGCGCTCGGAGGAGTGAGTAGTCATTCCACGTTCGTTTGGCAACGATGTTGCCCGGGAGGCCATTTGGTGAGCTGCCTAAGGCGGCAATCCGTTCGGCCGTTTCGTCGACCATGGCCGCCACGCCATCCACTTGAGGATCCAACATGAGATGCACACCTATGAATGTAGGGCCGACAACGTTCCAGTGAATGTGCTTTAGGGTCAGGGTGAGATCTATCAATGACACCAAACGTTCTTGAAGCACATCGGCAGCAGCAGAACCTTCCTTCTTTGCCAAGCCAGGAACAGTGAACCCACTGGGTTTCACCGCGGAACTCGGTGTTTTTTTGGTTGGTGCAGGTTGTGTGGTTGCTCTTGCCATGATCTGCTCTCGATCTGAAAGGGAGGTCCAAAGATCCTCGGGAATCCGGCGTACTACCCAAGCGCAGGGTTGCTAAACCAGAAGAAGCAGGTTTTCTGTAACGATTCCGTTGTCATGAGTAAAAGCATGAGTTTTGTGTCACTTTGTGTTTCGACTGGTTGGCGTTGGGTATCAGGACCCTGCTCGCAATGGTTGCGGGCTAAACAATTTGGAGGACATATGAAACACTCACGACGGCGTATTGGAGCCGCCTGCTGTGCACTGGGTATCGGAACTGCGTTCCTGCCAATGCTGCGAGCCGAGGCGGCCCCGTTGGCTTTTGGTGCTGTGTTGCTAGCAGCTGATGAGACCACTGCACCAGCAGCATCGGACCTTGGAGCAGCTGGCATCGTTGACCTGACGATCGACGGTGCAACCGGTGACGTATGTGTAAAGAGCACGCTGAGCGGGTTGTCTGGGGCGATCGCCATGGCCCACATTCATACGGGAGCCGCTGGTGTGGCCGGGCCGGTGTTTGTCACGCTTCCCAATACCGCAACCACCGTTGCTGGATGCGTGACGGCTACCCCAGCCCAGGCGCAGGCGATCTTGGCCGCTCCCAACGCCTTTTACGTCAACGTGCATACCGCAGCGAGCCCAGGCGGAGCAATGCGAGGCCAGCTCAGTTCGGCAATGTTCAATGCAACACTGACCGGTGCGGCCGAGATACCGGTGCTTGGCGATCCTGATGGTTCTGGACAAGCGGTTGTCGCGGTTGATGTCGCAGGCGACCGTACTTGTGTCTACACCTCGGTCGCCGCAATTGATCTTCCTGCTGCGGCCGCACACATCCATTCGGGCGTTGTTGGTGTGGCAGGACCAGTGGTAATTCCACTTACCGCTCCAACCCTTGCCGTGTCTGCTTCCTGCGGCAAGCCTGGCGCCGGGGTCACTTCGGCATTGTTGGCCTCACCCGCAGGACACTACGTCAACATACATACCGCACCGTTTCCGGGAGGGGCTTTGCGTGGTCAGCTAAGTCCTCGTATAGCAACTGGAGTGGCGGTTCCCCTTGTATTCCCCACGATTCCCGCCCCAACAACTATCGCACCTACCACCACGGCCGCGGCAGCAACTACGGTCGCAACCGTCGCGCCAACTACTACCACGACATCCATCCCGGTAACAACGGTCCCGGCAACGGTTCCGGCAACGACCAGTGCGCCTACCACTACGGCCGATCCCGCAACAACGGCGCCACCTGCAGAAGCAATCGATGAGGAACCGGCCTTCGTTGGTTGACCGCAAAAGCAGAATTGTAGAGGAACGGTGGGGCTCACCCGGAAGGCCCACCGTTCCATGACTGGTGAACAGATTTGACTGGATTGCTCATTTCGCTCTGTGGTTACAGGGCGCGAGTTCTGTATGGAGTTATACGTTTGCTTATGATCATGCAAGTGGGATCCCAGCTGAACAAGTCGTGGTCCTACCCAGAATTGGCAATTGCAAACTATGAGTGGAACCGGCTGGGTGCTCGTTGTGGGCGAAGGAAATGGGGTGTACGGTCTGTGCACCACGAATTTCTCCTCGAACGTGATGAGCGCCAAGTAATGCGCTCGGGGGCGTTGCTCCAGACCCTGGTACCGCTTGTTAAACGTTTACGTTGCATTTGGGCACGTCAGGAGTAACATGAGTTTCTACGATTTTACGTTCGCCACGATAGACACCGTAGAAGCGTGGCGGTTTATTCATGATTTCCCCGGCGGAGGAGAAACGGCTCTAAAGTCCTCACCGTTCGAGCCGAATTCGGTGGGATATGGGTGGTTTTAAACCGTGCCCGAGCTGCGGCGTTCGCGCATCCTTTCGCTCCTGTTCAACCGGGGCGCAAACTTCCAAACCTCGCGATTGTGCGAAGTTTGTGCCGAAGTGACCTCGATGAGCGGAGCCGGGATCATGCTGATGTTTCAGGATGCTCCTCAGGGCACGGTGTGCACAACCAACGAGGTGAGTTCGCAGTTGGAACAGTTGCAGTACACGTTAGGAGAAGGGCCTTGTGTCGATGCGTATCGAAACGACTCTCCAGTTTTGGAACCTGATCTTGTGCGCCCAGAAACGCCGCGCTGGTTGGCTTTTAGCGAAGCGGCGGTCAAGATCGGAGCTCAGGCAGTCTTTGGATTCCCGCTCCAAGTTGGTGCCGTTCGCCTCGGTGCCCTCAACCTGTATCGAGATCGGCCTGGGGCTCTCAGCGAGGAACAGTACGCCAACGCGCTTGCCGCCGCCGCAATCGTGGCTCAGGCAGTACTTGTGCTCCAGGCCAAAGCGCCCGATGGAATGCTCGCCCA
>JAYSVF010000135.1:0-1808 GCA_043718695.1 Acidimicrobiia bacterium
GTGCGCACGCTTACCAACTCTCCGAACCGCGAGCACCCGTTCGGGAATCGAGTTGAAGTTCATCCGTTCAACTTCGAGCATCCAGATCGGATTCCGGCCTCCCTCGAAGGTGCGTCGGCTCTCTACAACACCTATTGGGTGCGATTTAACCATGCGGATTTCCGCTACTCACAGGCGGTCGAGAATACCCGGGCCTTGTTTGCCGCGGCTCGCGCTGCGTCTGTGCCGCGGGTCGTCCACGTCAGCATCACGAATCCCTCCGAAACGTCATCCCTCGAATACTTCCGGGGAAAGGCCGTTCTCGAGCGCGATCTTCGGGAGTCTGGGCTCTCGCACGCGATAATCCGCCCTGCGGTGCTCTTCGGTGGCGAAGACATCCTCATCAACAACATCGCCTGGATTCTGCGCCGCCTCCCCGTCTTTGGGATCTTCGGCCACGGTCGCTATCGCCTGCAACCGATACACGTGGACGACTTCGCCGAACTCGCTGTCGCTCAGGGAGTCGAGCGCACCAACCGCACGATCGACGCCGTTGGCCCCGAGACGTTCACCTATCGTGAGCTCGTTCATCTGCTTGCGCGTGCCATCGGGGTGCGACGCCCCCTGATCTCGGTTCCGCCGCAGCTCGGGTACGTCACCGGCTGGCTGCTGGGCAAGCTCCTTGGCGACGTCCTCATCACCCGAGACGAGATCGAGGGTTTGATGCAGGGTCTTCTTGCGACGGAATCGCCTCCGGTGGGCGAGATTAGGCTGTCGGCCTGGGCGCGCGAGCACGCTGCCACTCTCGGTCGGCGTTACGCGACAGAACTCGGGCGTCGCAGGAACCGCAAGCTGGCGTACGCCAAGGCCAAGTAGCGCATGAACCATGTGTTGCGGCCCAACAAGGCGCTCAAGCTGACGGTGGGCGGCTGAAAAGGAGAACGAACCATGAACCCGGGAAATCAGAATTATCGCTAATGGCTTGTTGGTCGTCATCGTTGCTCTGCTATTCGCGGCCTGTACATCACGCCCGCAGTCGGTGGGGCCGGGTGGAACCGCATGGGGCGTGGGAGCGTTCGCTTCGAACGGTCAACGCAGCTATTTCACCGACGGCTGGACGTTGGAAGACATCGGCGCTTCCTCACCACGCCCTGTGAACAGCACTGAAGAGAGCGTCATGTCAACGGCGAGTAGCCACTCGCCCACTCATTCAGGAGGTAACACTTATGGCAACTGACATTGGTATGCGCGCGCTACATTGACCCTGCCTTATGGGCAAGCTCTCCAGAAAACACGGACGCGCTCAAAGGCAGAAGGCTTTGGCGTGCTGAAGCAGATTGATGTGAAGGCCACGTTGCAGCAGAAACTCAACGCTGCCTTTCGCCGCTATGTGATCCTCGGCGCGTGCAATCCCTCGCTCGCTCACCGCGCCCTCTCGGCCAACCTGAAACGTGGGATTGCTGCTGCCTTGCAATGTCACCATGGACGAAGAAGGCGACGGTTCTGTCGTCACCGCCGTAGACCCGGTGGCGCATGAGGTAGGACATACCCACACGAACTTCCCACCCTCGTTTGATTTTAAACATGAGAGTGCTGATGTTTATATCTAACTCGATAAACTAAAGGAGGCCTGAATGGCAACCAGTCGAACAAGTCAGAATGCCAAAACGGGACAATCCCAAAGTCGCACACGTAAAAAGCCGGGCAGTGGTGGGCAAGGAGATTACTATCATGTTGAGGTTCGAGATCGGGGCGATTTCGAAACCTTCCGTACCCAGGATGTAGGTGAGGCCGGTCATCTTCAAAGAGTGGCAGGAAAGCGCTCCAGC
>JAYSVF010000136.1:0-10057 GCA_043718695.1 Acidimicrobiia bacterium
TTAACGTTGCTCCGAGCTGAACTTGCCCGAGGCCGGCGCCGTACGTAAGGCCAATGCTTTTGCAACCGCCAAGGACCGCAAATATTCAATGACTTCTCGCCGCCGGCGAAGGAACAAGCGCCCGGTAGGTTCTACGCCCAAACTTCGCAGCACTTCTACTTCGGCTGCAGCAGCCAAAACGGCTGCGTAACCAGCCAACACCACCTCAAGTGCAGAACTGCTGCGAGCCGGATTGTTGGCACTTCCGCCGAACATTTCTTCAACCACAAATGATGAGGCGCGATCCAGGAACGGTGCGAGCGCGGTCCGTAAATTGGCTAGTGGCTCTGATCCTAGGCGACTTAGATCTCTTACGAATCCCAACAGTTCTGGACGCCTTGCCGCAAGGGCGAAAATGGCGTGGACAACCCGGGTAAGGCGTTGATCGGGATTGCCGGGTTTGGCGAGCGCAGAAGTAACGGCATTGGACAGCAACGCTGCAGCAGCTTCGGTGGTGGCCGCCAACACGCCATCCTTTGAACCGAAGTGATGCAAAATCGTTTGCTTGGTAACCCCAAGGGACGCGGCCAACGAATCGAGTGAGGTGGCGTGAAATCCGTCGGAGCCAAAGGCCTTCATCGCCGCTGCGATGATTCGAGCACGAGTTGAACCTTCGAGAGGGGGCATACCGGCAGAAACCCTCTCAGATGACTGGGCCGTTGGTGCAGGTCGAAGGGTTTTCGCTACGGTGCCCACTTACCAAATGGTAGGCGATGCCAAAAGGGGTGATAGAAAAGGCACCTCATGGACGCAACGGTTACCTCCAACGCTGCGGCTTCAACCACAACCTTTAACGCCTCGGTTTTGCCTGGCGTGTCGGATTTGGTGTCGCCGTTCTCCATCGTCGACCGTCTCAACGGAGCCCGGATCGCCATCACCGGCGCTACCGGCTTCTTGGGAACGGCCCTGGTTGAACGCTTTTTGAGGTGCGTGCCGGGCTGCCAGTTGGTAGTTGTGGTTCGTGCCGGAAAGCGCACCACTGCGCTCGACCGGGTGAAGCGTGAAATCCTCCGTAATGACTGTTTTGATCGTTTACGTGAGCAGCACGGCAAAGAATTTGATGCCGAAATGGCCCGCCGGATCATTGTGATTGACGGTGACGTGTCCCGAGATGGCATGGGCCTGACCGACGAAGGTAAGGCCATTCTCGGCACTTGCCACTCGGTGGTGCACTCAGCTGCGGCGGTGGCGTTTGACTCTCCCCTCGATTCGGCGGTCGAAACCAATCTCTTGGGCCCCACTCGGGTGGCCGCGGCCATGCGCGAATCGGGCTGTAAGGGTCACCTCGTTGCGGTCTCCACTTGTTACGTGGCTGGTTCCCGCCGTGGCGATGCGCCCGAAAAAGTACTGCCCGAAACGCCCTTTGCGACCGAGGCCGATTGGAAAGCCGAAGTCGCTGCATCCCGACGGTTACGTTCCGATACCGATGCCGCTTCCCGTACGGTCAAGCAGCTGGAAAAGTTCCGCAAACAGGCCCGTTCGGAGTTGGGCGCCGCTGGCACTCCCCTGCTATCAGCGAAAACCGAGAAGCTTCGCGAAGATTGGGTTCGCGCCCAGTTGGTCGAGATCGGTATCGCCCGCGCCGCTTCACTCGGTTGGCCCGATGCCTATGCCTATACAAAGGCACTGGGCGAGCGAGCGTTGCTGCAAACCCGCGACGGTGTGCCAGTCACCATTGTTCGTCCTTCGATTATCGAGTCGGCGTTGCTGGAACCCAAGCCCGGTTGGATTCGCGGATTCCGTATGGCCGAGCCGGTCATCATTTCCTATGCGCGCGGACTACTCAAAGAGTTCCCCGGCATTCCCGAAGGCGTGGTTGACGTCATCCCCGTCGATCAAGTGGTAGCCGCACTGATTGCTGTGTGCGCTGATGGTCCTGCCGCTGGTGAGCCAACCGTGTACCAAGTTGCCTCGGGTTCACGGAAACCGTTACGGTACCGCGAAATGGTGGACACCATCCGCGAGTGGTTCACCGAGCATCCTCTGTATGACAAGGAGGGCCAGCCCATCCTGGTCCCCGAATGGTCATTCCCGGGGCGCGGACGGGTTGAACAGCAATTGCGGCGAGCAACCGACATGCTCAAGCGGGGCGAGAAGTTAATAAGTGCACTTCCCGTTCGCGGCAAGCAAGCCGAGTTGGCCGCCCGGCTTGAAGAGCGACGTGGCGATGCCGAGCGGGCGTTGTCCTATGTTGAGCTTTATGGCGCCTATACCGAGACAGAGGCGCTGTTCCGGGTTGATCGGCTACTGGCCTTGCAAGCGCGCATTGTTGATTCCGAACAATCGCAGTTCTGTTTCGATCCCGATGCCATTGAGTGGCGCGATTACGTACGCAATGTGCACTTACCTTCCGTGGTTATTCACGCTCGCGTAAAGACCACGGCCAACAAGAAGGAAGGTCTTTCTCGCTCCGATCGAGCCATGAAGAACATCCTTTCCCCTGATCGACATATCGCTGCGTTTGATCTTGAGAACACCCTGATTTCCTCCAACGTGGTGGAGTCCTTTGCTTGGTTAGCGACACGCGATTTGAGTGCCACGGAACGAATTCGTTTTACTGCCGATATGTTCCGTCAGGCGCCGAAGCTGTTGGCCCTCGACCGGAAAGACCGCGGCGATTTTCTGCGCACGTTCTACCGTCGGTACGACAATGCCCCGGCCGAACTGCTCTCCCAAGACGCATGGGGTTACCTCACCGATCTCGTAGTCACCAAGTCCTTCCCGGCCGGTATTCGGCGGGTACGCGAGCATCGAGCGCTCGGCCACAAGACGATTTTGATCACCGGAGCACTGGATTTTCTGGTTGAACCGCTCCGCCCGCTGTTCGATGAAATCGTGGCTGCCAGGCTTACTACGCGTGCTGACGGTACCTTTACCGGCGAGCTTGATGTCGGGCCACCAACCGGTGAATCTCGCGCCTTGATTTTGGCTGATTATGCATCGTCGTTGAATCTGTCATTGGAAGAGTCGATTGCTTATGCCGATTCGGCTTCTGACCTTCCCATGCTCGAAGCCGTTGGCTATCCCGTTGCCGTAAACCCAGAGGCGAAGCTCGCCACTATTGCCCGGAAACGCGGTTGGCATGTTGAGGACTGGCCTAAAGCCCCGGGAGCTGGCAAACCTTTGCTTCCGATCGGCCGCTTGAATCCCACCCGTCAGCCCAGCCGCACCCCGAAGTACCAACCACGCAACGCTTCAGGCTCCGGCTTCGTAGCCCTCGAAACTGCTACCTCCGAGGCGGTTTCATCATGAAGGCTTTGCAGTTCGAACGGTCAATCCCGAAGTTCGCAGCCGCACGGTTGGCTTCGATGATCAAGCCCGGCAACGGTGCCGCTCGTGGTCCGCTATCGCTCGATGACATGGCCCCCGAGGTTCCGCTGCCGGGAGCCGATTGGGTTCGTATTCAACCTCGTTTGGCGGGTATCTGCGGGAGCGATTTGGCCACCGTTGATGGTCGGTCTTCGCGGTATTTCGAATCGATTGTGTCCTTTCCGTTTACGCCTGGCCACGAAGTTGTTGCTGATCTCGATGGCGCACGTGTTGTGCTTGAACCGGTACTTGGTTGTGTCGCTCGCGGCATTACACCCGTATGCGTGCATTGTGCTTCGGGCAACCTCGGACGCTGTGATCGCATCAGCTTTGGCGGCGTTTCCTCCAAGGGTGTCGACGCTGGACTGCAAACTGGCTTCTGTTGTTCAACCGGCGGTGGATGGTCAACGGCCATGATGGCGCACCGTTCGCAACTCCATGCCGTTCCTGCGGATATGACCGATGAAGCAGCGGTAATGGTTGAACCAACGGCATGTGGCATTCACGCGGCGTTGGCTGGCGGCGAACTTGGTGGCTTTGGTGGCGGTTCGGTTGTAGCCGTGCTTGGAGCAGGAACGCTCGGTCTTACGGTGGTCGCTGCGCTCAATAAGTTCAATCCAGCGACCCAGGTCATTGTGGGTGCCCGCTATCCCGAACAGATGACCTTTGCCCGCGCGTTTGGGGCCACCTCGGTAGTGGAAGCGGGCTCGTTGCGCCGTGCGGTTCGTTTGGCCACCAAGTGCATGGCCATTGGCGACGGGGATTTGGAACGCCTCACTGGCGGTGCCGATGTGGTTTATGACTGCGTCGGAAGTTCTGCCTCAATCAGCGACTCACTGGCCATGGTGCGCCCCGGTGGAAGAATCGTCCTTGTCGGCATGCCTGCCACGGTCAAGGTTGATCTCACTTCGTTGTGGCATCGCGAGGTCACCCTGGTTGGCGCATACGCCTACGGGGTTGAACCGTTGGTTGGTGGTCGCAGGACCTTTGACTTGGCCTTCGAATTGGTTGCTTCGCACGATCTCGGCCGCCTCGTTGGGGCCACCTATCCCCTGTCTCGCTATACCGACGCGCTCAGCCATGCCGCCAACGCTGGCCGACGCGGCACAGTCAAAGTGGCCTTCGACATGCGAGACGAAAAGGCCCGGAACCGCTAATGAACCAGGAGTTTTTTGCCTCAACAGCGTTAGCTATCTGCGTTTCCTCACCGTCGCGCTCCGTTGAGAATCGTTTCGCACACAGCCTCGGCACACCTATTTTCCGCACTGCCTCAGGCTTTGCAAATACCTTTCGTATACATACAAATTGCAGCACCATTGAGGGAGTTCGATTCCTATGAGCAAGTCTTACCGTGGTGCACGCCCCGGCTTTGTCCTCGAAGTCGACAAGTCGACACCGCCATCGTTGTTTTGGCACGGTGAAGGTTTCAAACTCGAACGCCTCCCCGTGGGCTCCCGGGTTATCTACGCTCCCGAGCCCGAAGAGCCCTTGGCTGATCCACGCGGTGCTATTCGCAACGCGCTGCTAAACCCCATTGGTGATTCACAGCCGCTACCAAGCTTGTTGTTTGCGGGCATGAAGCTCACCATTGCCTTCGACGACATCTCCCTGCCGCTTCCTCCAATGGAACGTCCCGATATCCGCCAAATGGTGATCGAAGAAGTTCTCGAAATGGCTGCGGCCGCTGCCGTCGACGATGTGGAAATCATTGCCGCCCTGGCGTTGCATCGCCGCATGACCGAAGCCGAACTTCGCCACGCCGTTGGCGACCGTGTGTACGACGCCTTCGCCCCAACTGGCAAGCTGTACAACCACGATGCCGAAGATCCCGATGGACTTACGCATCTTGGTGATACACCGCATGGTGAGAAGGTCATCATTAATACGCGTGCAGCCGAATCGGATCTGCTCATCTACGTGAATATCAACCTCGTTGCTATGGACGGCGGCTGGAAATCGACCGCCACCGGCCTGTCTGGATACCAAAGCCTCAAGGCCCACCACAACGTACACACGATGCGGAATTCGCGCTCGTTTATGGATCGTCACAAGAGCGCTCTGCACTCCTCGAATTGGCGTATGGGCAAGGTCATTCAGGAATCCGGCGTCAAGATTTTCCAGATCGAAACCACGCTGAACAACGATGCGTTTCCCGCACCCTTTGATTTCCTGCAGAAACGCGAATGGGAATGGAACGCCCGTGATCGCGCTTCGTTCGTTGCCTCATCGAAAGCTTTGGATCGCACGCCAGCGAAGCTTCGCCGGAACATTTTTCACAGCATCAAAGCCCCACACCGCATGACCAGTGTGCAAGCTGGCGAAGTGGAAGCCGTGCACGAAGTAACCACCGCCAATGTGTACCGTCAGCAACTCGTGGTCGTCGAGGGCCAAACCGATGTGCTCACCATGGGTCTGCCGTACATTTGTCCGTACAACGTGAACTCGATCATGAACCCCATCCTGGTGATGTGCATGGGCCTCGGATACTTCTTCAACATGTACAAGAACAAGCCGCTGGTTCGCGAAGGTGGCGTGGTCATCATGACCCACCCAACGCCGTGGGAATTCCATCCAGTGCACCACCCCAGCTACATCGACTTCTTCGAACAGGTACTCACGCAGACCACCGATCCAGAAGTTATGGAGAAGGAATTCGAGAAGACCTTCGCCGAAGACGAGTGGTACCGCCACCTGTATCGCACCAGCTACGCCTACCACGGGGTTCACCCTTTTTACATGTGGTACTGGGGCGCCCATGCCATGCAGCACCTCGGCAAGGTCATCATCGTTGGCGGCGATCCCAAATCGGTGCGTCGCTTGGGATTCACTCCGGCAACCTCTATGCGTGACGCTCTAGAAATGGCTACCGACGTGGTTGGCCGCGATCCATCCATCACCCACATTCACAATCCGCCAATCTTCATGGCCGACGTGCAATAGGTACGTGGACGTATGAAACTCAGTTCTTCTCGTCTTCGGGATTTCACCCCGGCCAAGATCGTGTGTCTCTCGATCATTGCCGTTTCGTGTCTGATTATCGGTGTGCGGATCATTTCGCGAGGTCACCTATGAGCGTGTCCCCTGTTGGTGATGGCCACGTTGATGCCAAGCCGTGGCGACGTGGGCCGCTCGTAAAGGCCATCACCGATCGTGCGGCTTCGATTTCTTCTTTGCCGAAACCCAAGCTGCCCGCCCGCATGCAAGGTTTTCCTTACCGTGCACCGGCGATGCCCGGCAATGCTGAGCCGCTCAAAGTTGAAAGCGAACTGGGCGTCAACTACGACACCGAATGGGCTCGCGGCCCCGGAGCGCGGGTTACCAGGCGAGCTATTCAAGCGGCAGTGCTTACCCCGACCCTCCGTGCGCTTACAGCACCTGACATCCGTGGCCTTGACCGCATCGAGGCACTGAACGGTCCGGTTATCTTTGTCGCCAACCACCACAGCCACCTTGACACCGGACTGCTACTGTCATCGCTTCCCTATCGGTTTCGCAAACGGGCCATTGTGGCCGCTGCCGCCGACTACTTCTTCGACAAGCGCATCAAGGCAACGGTAAGCGCGCTGGTTTTGAATGCCGTGCCCATCGAGCGTCGCAAAGTATCCCGAGACTCATCCGACCAGTTGCTCGCGCTGTTGCGTCGCGATTGGAGTTTGATCATCTTCCCTGAAGGCGGACGAAGCAGCGATGGTTGGGGTCAGGAATTCAAACCCGGCGCCGCATTTCTCGCTATTCGCCGAGTATGCCCCATCGTGCCCGTCCATATTGAAGGCACCGATGAGGTAATGCCCAAAGGCAAATCAATCCCCAAGCGTCACAAAACCATCGTGACCTTTGGCGATCCCATCATGGTGACCGAAGACGACAATGCACGTGAACTTACCGTTCGCATTGAAGCTGCGGTAACGCTTTTGGGCGATGAACAACGCAGCGATTGGTGGACCGCCCGACGCTTAGCCGCGGGGGGAAACTCAACCTCCCTCTCAGGCCCAACTGGGGTTGTAGGTTGGCGTCGGCAATGGGAACGAACCACAACCAAAGCCGCCAAGGAAATCAAGAAAGAACAAGGCGAACGCATCTGGCCATAAGCGCCTGGAGCACCAGTCCAATCGGTCGGTGTCCATCATCCGCTCGAACCAGCGCTACCACGATTGCGCGGGTGTTCCTTGGCTTAGAACCCAAGCGAGGCAAAGCAGCTACGGATTTTGTTGCAACGCCATAGGTTTTGCGACAGCTACGGGTTTTGCCGCAACGCTTTTGAGGGGCGCTTTTGCGACAGGAATTTTTGGTCCGGCCTTGGCAATTGCTTTCGGCGCCTTCGCTATGGATTTCGGAGCGACCCTCGCTACAACCCTTTTGTTTGAGGACTTCGTTGGGACAACCAACTTTTTGGTTGTGGGGGTCCTTAGCGCAAGCTTGTTCGGGATTGTGGTCGTTGGACGTAGGTCAGGCCCCGATATTGTCGGTTGCACCTTGGCTGATGTTGCGGCACTGGATGGGGCCGCAAAGGGAGATGCCGAGCCAGATTCTGAAGTTCCAGAAGGTGACTTCGACAGGCCGGCCGATTGTTTGTCCAACGGTGCTTCCCCGGATCTTGCGGCGTCGGGCTTCGCATCGGATTTGGTTCCGTTGGCATCGGGCGCGTTCACGATCACAACGCCCCCACCAGAAGGTGCAGCGCCAAACACCGTTTCGCCTTTCGCCGACGCTGCAGCCGGTGCGACAGCCGGTGCCGCAGCAACGGGACCTGGAGTTGGAGCCGCTGGGGTTGGGACCACAGGTTTTGTCGTTGCAGGAAATGGAGTTGACGCTGGGGTTTTCGGAGCAATTGTGGTTGGTGCTGTCGTAGTTTTAGGCGTGGTTGGTGCCACCGTTGAAGCTGGCGTGGTTGGCGTTGCGCTCGTCGTTGGTGCAATCGTCGTTGGAGCAACCATCGTGGTTGGTGCCACAGTTGTGGTGGGTGCCTCGGTGGTGGTTGTGGTGCCCTCGGTATTGGTAATGATCGGCGGCGGAGTTGTCGCAGTGACCGCGCTCGTTGTCGTTGGGGTGCTAGAACCGCCCGCAGTAGTCTCAGTTGTGATCGGTGCTACTACCGGGCCGATGGCCTTCAATAGTGGCGTCCAAACAGTTGGATCAGGCAGGCGGTCAAATGGGTTTGGCAGAACATCATCGGTAACGAAAACAGTCGCTGCATTGCGTTCTTTGGTTTTCGCCACGACATTGGACACTTGTGGTCCGAGCGTTCCGTACACAATGTGCCAAAACTTTGAAGCGGGGTGCTGATTAGTCCAAGCATCAGGTGCCCAACTGTCATAAGTGACTCCAGATCCTTCGAAGTTCACAATGATGTCGCCAACCGATGCCCAACACTCAAGTGAACTGCCACCCGGATTCATGATTCCCGTCCCGCCGTTGGCATGGACGGTAGATTGTAGGTCTACATAGTATGCGGTGGCATCGCAGGCCCAAGGAGTTTCATCAAAGAAGATGTTGGTGATGCCGTACCAAGATTTGTAGTTGGCAATGTCGGTTTTCACTAATGCTGCCGAACGCGCCCCATAGGTAGTGTCCACGTAACCGAAGAGCGTGATGCCAGCCGCCTTCGCCGAAGCAAACTGTGTGGCGAAACTAGCGTTCTTTGCAGCACCAGGTCCCGTGGCGATGTTGGCTACGGCAAGAGAAATGTCCGCAGAGTTCGCAACGATCTTGTCCCAGTAACCTCCCGGCCAAAAGTATGCGGGCACACCAATTTTGACCGACGGCACCGAGGAAGCTCCGGATACGTTCCCGTAAACACCTGTCGCAAGGGCCCCAAGGCCCGCAAGAACAGCCGAGGCCGCACGGGTTGCTCGACGATGTTGGTTACTGCGGAACACGTGCCCTCCTACGGACTGTTGACTTCAACCTTCCAAGGTCTTCCTCTCTATCGCCACCCACGGTGATCAACTTGAGCGCGATGTGCCTGGCAATCCCGCACTTTCTCGGATGGACACGGTTAACGGAGGGGAACTCGCAGGGAGTCGGGAGTTGGTCCCAGGTACCGAAAGATTCGTCCCAAACAAAAAGGCCCCCGCAGATGCGAGGACCATTGTGTAGGACCGAAGTGTTGGACAGCTTCGCTCTGGTGAACGATACTCACCCACGCTGATAGGAGGTCAACGGGGTTCAAGCAATTGAGCTGGATCGAATCCGCTCAAAACAAAGCCAAACTAGCTAGGCCGACGTGCACCCCATGCCGGTTTGGAGCCGGTGCGCTCCGCTGTAGCCGGGCGATCACGATCCCGTGTTGCCCATTTATCGCCTCGTGAAGCTGGGGCAGAGGAACGTGGAACCCAAGCATCGCTGCCACCTTCCCGACCAGGTGCTGGCTTGGCACTCCAGGTGCGCTCTCCCGGGCTCGAACTATTCGAGTTTGCTGCGTCCCATCGAGCCGCTCCAGCGCCACCATTGGGGCGACGGTCGGTTCGGGCATAGGTGTTCCCCGCAGCCGATGACGCAGGACCGCCCGAACGGCCAGCGAATCCACCACGACCAGCGGGTGCGCCACGATCACGGTCGAACCCACCAGGACGAGCTCCTCGATCAGTCGATGGACCGCGAGAAAAGCCAGGACGATCAGAAGAGCCTGCGGTACGGCCGAATCCACCCGTTTGGGGGCGATCTCCACCAACACGATCAGCGCTGCGGTCAAAGCCGTTCGACGGGCCTG
>JAYSVF010000137.1:0-4172 GCA_043718695.1 Acidimicrobiia bacterium
AACCGAAGGACCGGCCTCGTGCGCACTAGCAACCATGGTGGAGGGGTTAACCAAGATTTTACGGCGGCGCTCGCAGGCATCACAATCTTGCGCATGTCGAGCAATACGCTTCCGCAAAACCGGGGTGAGCTCAACGTCATCGGTTTCGACGAGCCCAGCAAGTACAGAGCAATCACGCCGAGCGCCTCGCGCCAGCACCAACGAAACGATCGAACGTTCGAACCGTTCCATTGCCCTGCCAGTAACCTTGTGAAGTTGGTCGTGGGGGACACCAAGCGCCTCGGCCAGATCAGCCCCATCGAGGTCGCGCTTTAACTTGAGGTCAAGCACCGCTCGGTCTTCGGGCGCTAAACCCTTCGCCGCATCCCACACCAACTTTGTAAGCTCGTTCGCTTCCGCCACCCCAACCGTCGAACGGCTCGTTGAGGCCATGTCGGCAGCCAAATCAATTGGGTCAGTAGCCACGGAACGACCCCGGCGTTTGGTGCGAGCAAAACACTCGTGCCGGGCAATGGTGAACAGCCACGCTCGCACTCGATCGGGTTCTCGCAACTGCGCAAGTTTCTCGATGGCCCGCACAAACACGTCTTGGGTCACATCGGCCGCATCGGAAGGGTTGGAAAGCAGCCGCAAACTGAAGCCGTAGATTTCGCCATTGAAGCGGTCGTACAGCGCGGCAAAAGCAGCCCGGTCGCCCGAAGCTGCCTGCCTTGCCAGCGTTCCGTCCGCTACCCCATTCACTGCTGGCCATCGTAGAACGTGCAGACACGGCGTACCCGTCCGTTCGGAATACCTGGCTTCGCTACGACGGCATTGTGTTGGCTTGCCGGAATGCTGCAGCAGTTTGGACCTGAAACGGTTGACGTTGTCATCGGGGTTACTTCCTTTTGGCCGTTGCTTTGGTTGCGGTCTTCTTGGCAACAACTTTCTTGGCTGACCGTTTCGCTGTGGCCTTCTTTACGACAACTTTCTTGGCCACAACCTTCTTGGCGCTGACCTTTTGGGCATCAGCCTTTGCCGGAGCTGCAGGTGCGGCTTGTTGCTGGATGATGATCACGATTGGAGCTGCGGTGGTTTGTGGAGCTGGTGCGGTTGTTGGAGCGGGAGCCACGGTCGTGGTCGGTGCATCGGTGATCACTGGCGGAGGCGTGGTTACCGGTGCCGACGGTGCGACGGGAGCAGCCGTTGTTGTGGGCACTGGCGCTGGTGCAGGGGCGGGTGCTGGGGCCGGTGCGGGAGCCGGAGCAGGGGCTGCGGTGGTTGTGGTGGTGGTGGCCGGGTAGGTCACCGAGTCAACGTCGGATGCGGAGTTGTTGGCGGCATTGGTGTCACCGAACGCAACGGGTGGAACTACGGTGACCAGGTTGGCGATGTTCGCAGTGGTGCCGTTCACGATGGCACTCACCGTGAACACTGCGGAACTTTGCGGGGCAAGGGTGATGCTGCGGTTGATGGACCCTGAACCGTTGACCGGGCCTCCGCACGAGCTCGCTGCGGCAACGGTGCATGACCACAGGGCATCGCCGAGTCCTGCAGGGGTGCTGTTTAACACCGATATTCCCGCAGCAGCGCTGCTCCACCGATTCGTGACGGTGATTGTGTAGACAACATTGTCCCCAGGTGCCGCAGCGGTGCGACCGTCGTTGATTGCTACCGAAACATCCTTAACGGGGAAGAGCCAGAGCGGTGGAAGAATCACGTCTCCTGGGAGAATTGGGATCAAAGGGATCGTGACGATGGGGGTGAGGGGAATGAGAACGCCCCCACCAAGGCCCGGAATCAAAGGGACGCCAGGCAATCCGGGAAGCGGTGCTGCTTGCACTGTGGAGTTCATGGCTGATCCACCGAAGGACAGTGCAGTAGTAGCGAACACCGCGCCAGCCAGGAATCGGCGGGCTCTGGCGGCACGGGCCCGGGCTGCACCAGCGTGGCTGGTCGAAGGAACGGGGGTTGATGCATTGACGACGGGGGCGGCAGAGTTTGTGGCGTGATTTGCGGTTGTGCTTTGGTTGGCGAAGTTGGTGATGGTGTTCATGATGTTCTCCTTGGTTTCAAGCCGCTTTTGCGGCGTTGTTACCTAAGGAGAGCAATCGATCCAAAAATGCGGACACTTCCGGTAAGTGACTCGCGTCACAGCTCGCAGGGAACCTTTGGCCACTAACTATCTGACGGCGTTTTCAGGCCGAACTGCCGCTAAGTCCCTCGGCGCTCACGCACTACGGTGGTTGCGATGTCAGCTCAAATCACCATGTATTGGCGCCCCGGCTGTGGGTTCTGCGCCGCACTGCAACGAAACCTCGACCGCCTCGAAGTGACATACGAAAAGGTGAACATTTGGGAATCACCCGATGCGGCAGCGTTTGTGCGCTCGGTAGCTCGAGGCAATGAGACGGTACCCACCGTTACCGTGGGAGACGTATCGATGGTGAACCCCTCAGCCCAAGATGTGCTTGAAGCGGTTCTGAACGCTTCGGAATCCAGTTCGTAGCCTCTAGGTCATCGTAGAGGTACATATGAATCGCGGAGAACTGTACTTCTCTGTGCACTTACGATATTTCAAGGACGGCAGACTCACTCCAAACAAAAACGCCCCGGCTGCCAACAGGCGGCCGGGGCGTTTACATTGTGTACTTATGGTTTGTTGTCGTCCCCGCGCTGCTCGAAGCGCTACTGCTTGGCTCTGCAGTGCAGTGAACGAAACCCAGGAACTTTTTAGTAGATCTCGATGAGGCCAGCAGCACCCATACCGCCACCGATGCACATGGTGACTACGCCGTACTTGGCCTTGCGACGCTTGCCCTCAAGAAGGATGTGGCCAGCCAAACGAGCGCCAGTCATACCAAATGGGTGGCCAATGGCGATCGATCCACCGTTGACGTTGTACTTCGCTGGATCGATACCAAGCTGATCACGCGAGTACAAGCACTGTGAGGCAAAAGCTTCATTGAGTTCCCAAATGTCAATGTCATCAACGGTGAGGCCATGGCGCTTGAGGAGCTTCGGTACCGCAAACACTGGACCGATACCCATTTCATCGGGAGCACAACCTGCTACTGCCCATCCACGGAAGGCGCCCATTGGGGCAACACCACGGCGAGCAGCTTCTCCAGCTTCCATCAACACAACAGCTGCGGCGCCATCGGAAAGTTGGCTGGCGTTGCCGGCGGTGATGAATTTGTCGGCACCCATGATCGGAGCGAGTTTGGCCAAACCCTCGATGGTGGTGTCGGCACGGTTGCACTCGTCTTTGGTCACCGTATAGGCAACCATGGTCTCTTCTTTTGTTTCTTTGTTGACAAGCTTCATCATTGTTTCCATGGGAACGATTTCATCGTCGAAGATGCCGTTGGCCTGAGCGAAGGCAATCTTTTGCTGTGATTCCAGCGAGTATTGATCTTGGTAATCACGGGCCACGTTGTAGCGCTGGGCCACAATGTCGGCGGTATCGATCATGGGCATGAAAATGGCTGGGTACTCATCGGCCAAGCGAGGGTCGATCGATTCTCGTCCGCCGCGGATTGCTGGCATGGAGATTGACTCAACGCCACCGGCCACAACAACATCCGCACCGTCTTGAGTGATGTAGTTGGCAGCGAGGGCGATTGCATTGAGACCTGAGCTGCAGAATCGGTTGATTGATGCGCCTGATGTGGTGATCGGCAGGCCTGCAAGGAGAGCGGCTTCACGGGCAATGTTGCCGTTCAGGTGGCCAATGTTGCCCATGTAGACATCTTCAACGGCCTCAGGCTCAACACCAGCACGGCTAACTGCGTGTTTGACCGCATGAGCAGCCATGGACATGGGCGGTGTGGCGTTAAATCCGCCTCGATGAGATTTGGCCAACCCGGTTCGGGCATAGGACACAAAAACGGCTTCACGCATAACAGAAACTCCCTTAAAGATTGAATCGACCCGATGAATTTAGTGCGACTTGGCGTTCCGTCCAAAGTCGTAGGGCTTTCAGGCCAAACCCGTCAAGCCTCGCTCCTCTTTTGGAGGAAATTGCTTGCCTCTTGCTCCATACGAAAATCCCGAGAATGCCAGCAAATAGACACTTTCTGCACGGTGTGACGCATCTGCGACATGGTTGTGACGCACCGTCAAACGCGCTCGGTGAAACCGGCTGTGACGCAAAAAGTAATTTCTGAACCTTGATCAATTCCAATGCATTT
>JAYSVF010000138.1:0-10026 GCA_043718695.1 Acidimicrobiia bacterium
ATCAACGGAATCAACAGCGGTGAAAGGATGGCGCTCCCCTTTACGGTCACATCAGGGATGGCACGTCCACCTACGACCATGGTTGAAACGGCTAGGAGTAGTCCAAGAAACAGTGCCCCTGCGTCGCCCATAAAGATCGAGGCAGGCGAGAAGTTGTACGGCAGGAAGCCCAGACATACGCCAAAGGCAATGGCAGCAATAAGCGGACCTACGTTTGAGCCAGAGATGATTTGGTTGTCAAAAAGCGTGTGCGAGTAGATCAGAAATGCAGCACTGGCAATACCCACAATGCCCGTTGCTAATCCGTCGAGGCCGTCAATGAGGTTGATGGCATTGGCCATTCCTACTACCCAAAGCACAGTTACTAGAGGTGCCAGGTCAGCAGAAATTTCGATAGTCCCGAGCGAGAACGGGAGGGTGATTACTTCGAGGGAGGTTCCAAAGAAATACAAAACGCTTCCGGCCAAAATTTGCCCGGCGAGTTTTGCAGGCGCTGACACGGGGCGCCGGTCATCAATGAGGCCCACACCAAGCATCAAAAATCCGGCCAACACAATGCCAATGGGTTCCGATGTCGCCACGAACATTTCGTTGAACTGCGAGAGGCGAGAAGCGAAATACAGCGCTCCCAGAAAGCCGAAAAACATGGCAACGCCGCCAAGCAAAGGCATGGATTGTGCGTGCAATCGTCGCTCGGTGTCGGGCTCAGCCAATACACCGAAACGCACGGCCAGTGACCGGGCTACGGGGACGAGCAGAAACGTGACGACCGCAGCAAGCGCGACAACAGCAAGGTAACCCGTCACAGCAAAGAGGTTCAGCTAGCCGTGCTCGAACCCAGGCGGACTGCATCGAGAGCACTGAGTTTTTCCACTCGACCGTGATGACGGCCGCCTTCAAAACTGCCGTTCACAAAGGCCAGAACCGCGTCTTTCGCTACCTCTGGGCCAATCAGGCGCTCTCCCACGCACACCACATTGGCGTCGTTGTGAAGCCGAGCCAGACGTGCGCTGGTTACGTCGTGCACGGTGGCCGCACGCACTCCGGCGATTTTGTTGGCGGCCATGGCGATGCCAATTCCGCTTCCGCAGACGCACAGGCCAAGCTCTGCAGTTCCGTCTACCACTGCAGTTCCAACAGCGGCACCGTAATCGGGGTAATCAACTCGCGCATCACCGTGGGTGCCAAGGTCAATAACTTCGTGCCCAAGCGCACGCAGCATTTCCACCAGCGAATCTTTGAGGTGGACTCCCGCGTGGTCCGACCCAGCAGCAATTCGGTTCATTCCCAAACCGTAGCGCCGAAATCGAGCACCAGCATGAAGCGAAGTTTCACCTTTGGGCACGAATCCGCCCAATACGGCCTGATTTGCACCCAACGGTGGGGGCAGGGTGTCGGGTTCAGGACGCGAGTGCGGTTTCGAGTGCGTCCAGGATGTCGGCGATCACATCATCGGCGTATTCGAGCCCGACCGAGACCCGAATGGTTCCGGGAGTGATTCCTGAGGCAGCGAGTTCATCAGGGTCGAGCCCGGCGTGAGTGGTGCTCACGGGGTGGGTAACGAGGGTTTCCGGACCACCCAAGGAGGTGGCAGCTCGGCAAAGCTTTAGTGCATCCACAAGCCGTTCTCCTACCGCAGCGCTCCCTACATCAAAGGTCACCAAACCGCCGTGGGACCGAAGTTGGCGTTGCGCTAGGGCAAACTGCGGATGCGAAGGCAAACCGGGATACCGCACTTCGGTCACGCCTGCGGTGGCCTCCAAAGCTTTTGCCACGGCCAGCGCCGTCGCGCTCTGCTGACGCAAACGCACACCCAACGTCCGCAATCCGCGAAGGCCGTTGAGTGCATCAAAGGGCGAAGCGTTGGCTCCTTGCAAAACCGCGAAGCCCCACAGCCAATCGATCAGTTCACGTTCTCCTGCCACGACACCAAGCGATGCGTCGTTGTGTCCGGCCATGGCTTTGGTGGCGGAGTGCACAACAAGGTTGACGCCATGAGCGAGTGGGTTGCAGCCGAGCGGGGTAGCGAAGGTGGAATCAACCAAGGTGATCGGAATCAGGGCGCCGAGTTCGTCGAGGTCAACCAGGTCAAGGCGCGGATTGGCTGGTGATTCGGCGATGATCAGCATGGTACGGCCAGGAATTATCGCCTCCGCGAAGGCCCCAGGTTTCGTGGCATCAACAAAAGTGACGTCAATATTGAAGCGAGGGCAGACCATAGTGAGAAGCTGGTACGTTCCGCCGTAAAGCTGTTTTTGGGCCACGATATGCTGACCGCTACTTACGAGGCCTAGAACCACGGCAGTGATTGCGCCCATCCCTGAGGCGAAAGCTCGTGCTGCTTCGGCTCCTTCCAGCTCGGCGACCGCGTCTTCAAAGGCTCGTACCGTCGGGTTGCCGTAGCGGCTGTAGAACTTGGTCGCTTGAGTGGATTTGGCCATTTTGCGGCCCTCGGCGAGGGTTGGTGTCTCAAATGCGGTCGAGGCCCAAAGGATCGGGGCGAGGGCCGTGTTGTTGTCTTTGCGCCCTGCGGTAATCGCCATCGTGTCAGGGTGCGGCTTGAGTGGTTTTCCGCTGCTGGGCGATGACGGGGTACCGCTTTTGGACGCTGACGACATGGTGATCCTTGGGACGCTGGGTTCGGGAAGCAACCGGAGCGGCAAAGACGTTCTCGGTGCCCAACACCGCCGGACGTTCGTTGCCCTTCTCGTTTCCGAGTGGCCACATCCTGCCGGCAGGCAGAGGCACCTTGGCGTCGAGCCAGGTTGCCGGGAACCATCTTTCGACAGCTCCACTCTTGATGAGAAGGTCATCGTAGCGGCTCTTCGACCACAGACCCAACAACGTTTCCGTGAAACGAAATGCATGGGTGAATCTTTAGGGCGTGCTCCTTCCAACCGGCAAGCCAAATTGGGAGCGACTGCATCATCGGACAGTGCAGTCAGTTAACTCGTGGCTAACGGTGCGGTTCATCGGGCTTGGTGGCTGGGAAATCCTGTGTGGTATCGATCTATCGTGCCCATCGGCGAGAATTGGAGCGTGAGTGGACCGATTCTGTTATTGCATGGGTACGACTCGAAGCCTTCGGCTCTGGGGGATTTGGCAGACCGTCTCGGTTCGCACGCGGAGTTGGTGGCCGGGTTTGAAGACATCGGGCACGAGTCATTCGCTTGGTGGCTCGGTGACCTGTCCGAAGAGGCACGCCAGGATGGCACCGAATACCTCGACGAGATTTCGGTAGAAGCAAGCCGGGCTCTTCGCTCGACCTCGGGGGCTGCAGGCGCAACAGGAGCGCTGGGGACACCAGGAACCAGCGGGTTGGCAAGTTTGCTTGAGGCCAAGAATTCCAAGGATGCATCCGATCGTGGGATTGATCCATTCCCCGCCTCGGTATCGGTTGTGGGTTTCAGCCAGGGTGCCGCAGCAGCATTGACCTGGTTACTTGATCCGCTACGACAGACAACGGTTGCAACCGTTGTGGCGGTCGCAGGATTTCTGCCCGATTTGGTTGAGGCACAACTCCGTGATCTGAAGTCTGCGGGATCAAATGACGACCTAGATAGTTCGATGCCCAACACGATACCAAGCACGATGCTAAGCGCACATATTCACATGGTGCATTTGTCTGACGACGAAATCGTCGATGCTTTGGTTAGTAAACGTGCTTCACGCCAGCTTCGTTCTGCGGGTTTCATCGTTACGGACCATCACGTCGATGGCACACACGCTTGGTCTGCCGAGCTCACTGATTTTACGGTCCAGCTCCTTCGGAGCGAAGCCACACAACAAAAGGGGACTCTCTTGAAGGAAGAAGCCTGAGCCGCCGAACTGATTTTGCACGAACCACCGTTCAAAGAAGTTGCGTTTCGTCCCATCTTGTCACCCAGTGGGACCGGCCCCGTTTCGGGCCAAAGCCCCCAACACACAACATCAGGCTGGCTCGTCGTCTTGGGTGTGATCAAACTCCTCGAGAGAGGGAACCCGCAAAGCTGGGAGGCGATCAATGCGGGTAAGCCATTCGCCAAAGGCCGGGCTGTCGGGATCAGATCGAGTGAGAATGTTGATCATCTGCGCACGTACTAAAGTTCGAACTCGTTCGGGACCCCAACCCATTGATTGCAGAGCCCAGCGACCATAGGTTTCAACAAAGGTTTCGAACACTACCGATGGCACATGACGAAATCGCAGTGTCCACCACAGCCAGGAAACATCGAGCAGTGGCGTTCCCCAACCGGTCCATTCCCAATCAAGTAGCGACGCTAAGCGCAGGGGTTCAACCGAGGTGACCAAGGCAAGCCCTCTTCGCCCAGCCAGCTCCCGGGCGCTGGGTGCATGCGCTTGCGGCCCGGCCCAGAGGGTGTTGTGGAGCCCGGCGTCACCGTGCACCAAGGCCAACCCGCTCGACAGAAATGGGGAGTTGACGGCGTCGAGAAACTCGGCGAGCTTGGCGCGATGCAGGCCAACTGTTTCAATGACGGGGACGAGTAAGCGCATTCGGTCTTCGATAGAAAAATCGGGTTGATGACCAATCGGAAGTGGAGCAGAATGCACCGCTTGGAGCTGACGGGCGAGCAGGGTTACTCGGGCCTGCAAACCTGGGACCTCTCGGGTCTGCACGGCGCTCAACCCCGGTTCACCCTCGATGAACGCGAGCACAGTGGCAACCCAATCGCCGTCGATGGTGGCGAGAACTTTCGGCGCTTTCACGCCGGTGTCGAATCCGTCCGCTTCAGCATCTTCAAGATGCTTGAGCATCACCTGTTCACGGCGAAGATCTGCACGCTTACGATCACTGGCGGTGGCTTTCACCACGACACGCACCCCAGCTTCGGTGGTTGCCGCAAAACTGAGATTCGAAAATCCACCTACGGTCGAGGCGAATTCTCGGAGCGGACCGAGACTTGGAACTTCAGCGAGGCGCGCTAAAAGGCCCGGCGGGATCAGTGTGCTCATTGACATGCCATCACCTCCGCTTCACGCAACCTGCGCTGCGTGATTCTCCGTTTTTATTGACGAGCTTTATTGACGAGATCGGCCCACACGGCCAGAGCGGCGAGTGTGCCGTTCAACCGCCAGGGCAAGAAGTTTATTCAACAACTCGGTGTAGGAAACGCCAGTCGCTTCCCACATTCGTGGGTACATCGAGATCGGAGTAAATCCGGGAATCGTATTGATCTCATTGATAACCCAGCCTCGGCCCGGGCCACCGCGGGATCCATCATCAAGAAAAAAATCAACCCGACTCATCCCCTCACAACGCAAGGCTTTATAGGCGCGCAAAGCAAGGGCTTGGCCTTCGGCCATAGTTTCGGCAGGCATTGGGGCGGGGATCAAAAACTTGGCCGAGTCATCGAGGTACTTGTCTTCGTAGTCGTAGAAATCGGCACCGGGCTCGATCTCGCCACCTACAGAAACCTCTGGACGCTCGTTTCCTAAGACAGCAAACTCAATTTCTCGGCCCATGATGGTTTCTTCCACCACAACGTAATCATCAAAGCCAAACGCCAGTTCGAGTGCGCCATGGAGCGATTCGGCGTCAACAGCTTTGCTTACGCCAACTGAGGATCCCAGATTGGCCGGTTTCACAAACACTGGATATCCCAGCTCTTCGCCAGCCTTGAAAACAAAGGCAACGCGGGAGGCCCCGTCGGCCACGTCCCACGCCGCAACCGTCAACCACTTCGCCTGCGCTAGACCAGCCACGGCAAACAGTTCCTTGGCAATGCCCTTGTCCATCGCTACCGCAGAGGCCAACACCCCAGCACCCACATACGGCACACCAGCAAGTTCCAAGAGCCCCTGCATGGTGCCATCTTCACCAAAGGGACCATGAAGAATCGGCAAGACAATCGGCAGAGCCGCGGTGTTGTTGGTGTTGTTGTTGTGGTTGTTGTGGTTGTTGTGGTCGTTGGTGCCTTCTAGGTTCACGATGTCCCCAGTCTTCGCAGCGGAACCAGTTGCTCGCGAACTGGCTCCCAGAGCACTCGTTCCACCGGCAAGGGCTGGGAGTAATGACGAAGGATCTATGGCCACGCCAACGGGATCAACTTGACCAGGGAGCGATGCGGGATCAGTCCCATCGGCAACGGCCGCGAGGTACGCCTGAGCACTAACCGAACGCACCCATCCGCCATCGGGGGTGATACCGATTGGCAGCACGTTGTAGCGGGTTTGATCAATTGATCGCAGCACCGCTACGGCCGAAGTTCGAGAGACATCGTGCTCCGCAGACCTCCCACCGAACAGCACAATCACGGTTTGCTTGGTCACGGCTCAACTCCCAATACACGTTGACCCACCAGGATCGCGCGGATTCCTAACCCCATAATGAACAGGCCTCCAAAGCCATACAGCAAGTAAAGCCGGTGATGCATCTGCGTGCGATAGGCATAGATGATGCCAACGGCGATAATGCCAATGAACCCGTAAAACAGGTGGAATTCCGGTGGTTTGATTTTCTGTTTATTGACGATCCACACGCCAAGGATCACCTGGATAAACACGCTGATCTGCACGGCGATTGTGAACCACCACAGCGCCCGGCTTCGTAGTTTCGGCAGCCGATGCGCAAGCAACGCCCAAACTCCAGCCATGCCGTTACCAACAATCATCACCCATGACCAGGCCTTGTGAACCTGCAGAACCGTTGCCAACACGACGAGAAACCCTACTAGCCCCCTCTGCGGTGCACCGATGCTTTGTCTCCGACATTGCGCCGTTCGGAATCCAATGTCGCCCGATACACAGCATTTCGCGCGCCGATGCAGCAAGACGATTCTTTTCGGGCGACCGTTGCGTTTCCTATTTAGACCTCAATCCCGACGGGACGGCAACTAACCTGGCGGCGTGCTTCGGATGTCTACCCTCTTTGTTCGTACTCTTCGTGATGATCCTGTGGATGCCGAGGTGCCTAGCCACAAATTGCTGGTGAGGGCTGGCTACATCCGCAGAGTTGCTCCTGGCATCTATACGTGGCTGCCGTTGGGTTGGAAGGTTTTGCGCAATGTTGAGCGCATAGTGCGGGAGGAAATGGATGCCATGGGCGCGCAGGAAGTGCACTTCCCCGCCCTACTCCCCCGCGAACCCTATGAGCGCACCGGCCGATGGGTGGATTACGGCGACGATTTGTTCCGTCTCCAAGATCGCCGCAAAAACGAATATCTTCTCGGCCCCACCCACGAGGAAATGTTCACACTGTTGGTGAAAGATCTGTATTCGTCGTACAAGGATCTTCCACTTTCGCTGTACCAAATTCAGAACAAGTATCGCGACGAGACCCGTCCGCGTGCTGGCATCTTGCGGGGTCGTGAATTCCTGATGAAGGATTCGTACTCGTTTGATATCGACGAAGCTGGTCTGCAGGCGTCTTATGACCAGCACCGAGCCAGCTACATCAAGACCTTTGCGCGCTTAGGACTCGAAGTAGTCATAGTTTCAGCCACTTCGGGCGCAATGGGTGGTTCAGCCAGCGAGGAGTTCATTAACCCTTGTGAGGTTGGCGAAGACACGTTCATTCAATGTCTAGCCTGTGGTCTGGCCGCAAACGTCGAAGCGGTCAAAGTGGTTCCGCCCGCAGCGATTCAACTTGAGGGGTTAGCAAGCGCGCATATTGAAGAGACCCCCGATACGCCGACGATTGAGACCCTCGTTGCGATGCTCAATGAAAAGTTTCCTCGAGCTTATCGAGTGTGGACGGCTGCGGACACGTTGAAGAACTTGGTTGTCACGTTGGCCTATCCCGACGGCAGGAAAGAGACACTTGCCATTGGCGTTCCTGGCGACCGCGATGTGGACATGAAGCGTCTCGAGGCCCAGATTGCGCCTGCCACGGTCGAACCGTTCACCGAGGAAGACTTCGCCAAGAACCTTGAGCTGATTCGCGGCTATATCGGTCCTACCGGTTTGGGTGAGAACTCTGCATCGAAGGTCCGTTATCTGGTTGATCCTCGCATCGTTGAGGGCTCAGCCTGGGTAACGGGCGCCAACATCAAGGGTTGCCACGTGATCGATTTGGTGGCCGGTCGAGATTTCACCGCGGATGGCACCATCGAAGCCGCCGAAGTGAAGGCCGATGATCCCTGCCCAAACTGTGGTGGCGCATTGTCGATGGCCAAAGGTCTCGAAGTGGCCCACATTTTCCAACTCGGGCGTAAGTTTGCCAAAGCGCTTGATCTCACCGTGCTCGATCAAAACGGCAAAACCCAGGTCGTCACCATGGGCTCTTACGGTATTGGCGTTTCTCGTGCGGTGGCTGCCGTTGCTGAGCAAACCCATGATGAGTTCGGCCTCTGTTGGCCCCGTGCCATAGCGCCAGCCCAGGTACATATCGTGGCCATGGGCAAAGAGAATAAGGACCCCGAAGTCTTCGCCGAAAGTACCCGAATCGCCGAAGCACTGGACGCGGCCGGGATCGAAGTCCTTTACGACGATCGCAGCGTCTCCCCCGGGATAAAGCACAAGGATGCCGAACTGCTAGGTATGCCTACGATTGTGATCATCGGCAAGTCATTCAGCGAACATGGCATTATCGAAGTCAAAGATCGCAAAACCGGTGACAAGGTCGACGTGCCCGCAGCCGATGTGGTCGCTCATTTGATTGCCGTTATTCGAGGCTAGGAGAGTGCTGAATAATGCGACCTAGACAGATCGCGAACTGGGAAAACAAAGCGAAATTTAGCATCCAGTCGCATTTATTCAGCAGTCTCCTAAGTTCCGTTTTCAAGATTGCATGACTGATCCAACTAAATGAAAACGCCCGCTCTTCATTCGAGAGCGGGCGTTTTACATGCGTGCTTAGCATTGGAGGTGGGCTGCAATTCGGGAGTTACGGACCGTTTTGGAGCGGGGTCCCACGCAGTGGGGTCGCATGGAGTGGGGTGCGAAAGCCGGTGGAGCAAAACCCGGAGGGCAGCCCCACCGGGTTTAGACACACGTCAAAACCAAGAGAACTACTTCACGATGATGCGGTTGCCTGGGCCGGGATTAAGGGTTCCTTTTAGGGCGAAGTAGGCCGACAGTGCGTCGATATCAATGTCGCCACCGACAGCATTCTTGCCATCGTTGAATACGGTGAACCCGTCGCCTCCGGTGGCCAAGAAGGAGTTCATCGTGACCCGGTAATCAGCGGCAGGATCAAGGTCTTTTCCACCGAGGGTGATCTTGCCGATCTTGGCATCACACGAGGCTGCGCCAGCAGATTGCTCGTAGGAGAATCCATCCGATACCTGCAGGATTCGGGTTGTGAGTTGGTTTCGACAACCAGCGAATTGCTGTTCCAAAAGCTCACGAATCTGCTTGCCCGTCATGGTCTTTGTGGCCAGAGAGTTACCAAAGGGTTGCACGGTGAACGCTTCGGCGTAGGTAATTTCGCCGGGCTGTTCTCCAGCGGAAATTTGGTTGACCACGAATCCTGGGGCACGAATTCCACCGGGGTTCATAAAGGCAATGACGGCTTTACCAGTCGTCTTCGTTGCTTCAAGCTGGGTATCAGCAATGACATCGCCCAGCAGCACTTCGCCGCTTGGGTTCGTTGTGGTATTCGACATGTCGGCGCTTACTTTTCCGATCACACGGTTTGCCTTTGGCGCGGCTGCGGTAGTGAAGTACGCAGCCATGGCCGCAATGTCCGGGTCAACCTTGGTGGGGTCTTCCACTCGCCGAGCGGTGGTGTTGGGGTTCGTGGAGTTCTCAACCACTATGTTCACGGCCGAGGCAGTAACCAGTTCTCCCGTGATGCTGTCTACGGTGAGGGTGATGTCGGAGAGGACTCGACCAAACGCTGAGGCGCTGGTGACCAATCGATCCACGCCATCAGTGGTAATCACACAGCGATACTCAGTGTGCGTATGACCCGACACGATTACTCGGATGCTCTTGTCGAGTTTGGAGGCGATAGCCTCGATTGGCGAACCTTTCAGTGATCCAACACAATCGCCGGGCTTCGAAGCTGCTGCCGTTTGAAACCCGCCTTCGTGGATGACCAAAATATTGGTCTTCGAACCGTTTGCAACAAGTTCTTTGGCTGCG
>JAYSVF010000139.1:0-4165 GCA_043718695.1 Acidimicrobiia bacterium
CGAGCGCCCGTCCGAAACGGCGTTCCCACACCGATGGCAACACTCCTCTGCTCACTCGAGCCTTCGATGCTGCCGCTTCACGAGTACGCCCATCGAGCACCATGGCTTCACTGATCCCTCAAGCACCACCATTGCCGGAGCTGCCAAACTCCGCAGGCCGATCCGACGTGTGGTCTTCGGTCCGCTTCACCTAACACGCTGCAACCAAACCCGAACGGCGGATTTTGCAGATTGAAATGCGGACGAGTGCGGTCTTTAAGCCCGTTTCAGACGGGTTTAATGACCGGACTCGTAGACGGGCCCAATTCAAGCCCACCACTTGCACAGGGGCAGGAAAGAGATGCGGGTCGGCTTGAACGACCTATTCCGTGGCGATGGCTTGAAGGATGTTGAGTTTGGCAGCCACCTTGGCGGGTTTGCGGGCTGCGTAAAGACCAACCAGCGACGCTAGAAGCGTGAGTCCGAACAGGAATGGCCAGGGCACGGTCAATTTGAGCGAGCCGTCCTTACCCAAGACGTGAACTAAAGCTGCGCCGAAACCGGTACCAATTACTAAACCAATTACCGCACCGAAGGTGGCCACCACAATTGCTTCCCAACGGATCGAATCTTTCATCTGCTGACGACTCATACCCACGGCACGGAGCAAACCAATTTCACGAGTCCGTTCCAAAATGGCGAGGCGCAGGGTGTTAGCAATACCAAGGATGGCGATGAGGATGGCCAACATCAGCAACGCGTAGACAACCGAAAGAAACTGATTGAGCTGTCCAATTGAGTCGTCTTGAAAGGCCTTTTTGGTTTGCAGATCAGCGGTGGGGAAATCCTTCAGTGCTACATCGGCGGCTTTTTCAAAACCCTTTGCGTCTTTGCCATCGGTGCGGATGTAAATGAAATCCTTCACCTCGCTGGGAACGTATTTGGACATCGTTGCTTCAGACGTGACGTAGTACGTGTTGTCGAGTCCCTCGGCGTTTTCATAGAACGCCACGATCGTTAGTTTCACTTTCGCACCGGTGCGAAAGGACCCGTTGATGACGTCGCCCAATTTGTAGTTGTTATCCTTCGCTGAGTTCTCAGCGATTGCAATCGTGTCGGGCTTGTTGAGCCCCGCGAAGCTTCCTGTGGTTTTGCCGAGGTTGAACACCTCAAGGAACTTTTCAGGATCAACGGCAGCAATTTGGCGAGACCGGGGAACAGGAAACCCAAATTTGATTTGTTCTGTGCGCTTACCAGAGAAGGCAACAACACCAGGGAGGGTGGCAACCTTCGTGGTGACTTCCGCAGGGATACCAAAATCATTGCCGGCCTTCACGACATAGTTGGCACGGATTGCTTTCTCCAGTGCGCCTTTGAACGTGCCCGTCAGGGACTGGGAGAACACCAAGATGGCCGAAACCAAGCCAACACCAATGGTGAGAGCAAGCGCCGTTGCCGAAGTACGTGTGGGATTGCGGACGGCATTTTCGCGGGCAATCCGACCTTCAACTTTTCGTGATGACAGGGCAGTAATCACGAGGTACACACCAATGGGAATTCCAAGAACGGCAGCGAAAATGCCCTTTACGATCGCTGCGATGCTGGCCAAAACCGTAAGCACACCGAACAATCCAATCACCACACCGAACCATGGGCGGCCCAAAATTCCCGCGATAGGCCGAGCCAAAACTGGACCGATAAAGATCGTACCAATGAGACACAGTGCTGCTGCGAATCCAACGATCTTGGCCCCGTCTCCCCCTTCGAGGGTAAGTCCATAACCAAGTAGGACAGCGCCAGCAGCCAAGAAGGCGAGGCCGAAATACAAACGTTTCTTGGAGTACCCAGAATCATCAATTCGTGCGTCCTGCAAGGCCGCCAACGGTTTGATTCGGCTTGCTTTGATTGCGGGGGCAACGGCTGAGAGCACCGTAACCAACGTGCCAACGAGAAGCCCAACAATGATCGTTCGCGGAAGCAGCAGCAGCCCCGAAGATGGCAAACCTCCTCCACCCGTAGCCTCTAGCAGTTTGCGAATACCTACCGCCACGCCCATCCCCGCAAACACCCCAACCGCCGAAGCCAACAATCCAACAGCCAGCGCTTCGCCAAAGGTCGTGGCCAAAATTTGTTTGCTGCTTGCACCCAACGTACGAAGCATGGCGTTTTCTCGGGTGCGTTGTTTGACGAGGATCGAGAACGAGTTGGAAATAACGAAGATCGAGACGAACAGGGCAATAAACGCAAAGGCATTGAAGAAGGTGTTGATGAACTTGAAAACGGTGTTCACAAAACTCTGTGTTTCTTTGTCCAGTGCTTCACCGGTGATGGTTTCGAGCGGCGCGCCACCGGAGGCTTTCTCTGAGGCAAGTGCGGCCGAAACCCTCTTCGCCAACAAGTCTTGGGTGACACCGGGTTTTGCTCGGATGATGAGCTGCGTAGCTTCACCTTGTCGGCCCAGCATTTCTTGCGCGGTCTTTGGTGAGAAGAGTGAAGCGGTGGCACCAAGAGCACCGTCGGAGGTTCCAAACGTTGCGTCACCCACCAACACGAATTCACGTACTGGTTTGGCGCTCACGATTTTTACTTTGTCGCCGATTTTGTAGCCGGTCTTTTTGATGACCGATCGGTCAAGCACTACTTCGTTGTCGGCTTTGGGAGCACGACCGTTAAAGATCTTGTACGAAGCCAGTTCAGGGTCGTTGATCCAGGCAAAACCAAACGTTGGAGGGCCACTGCCGCCAACGAGTTTCCCTTTCTTATTGAGCACCTGTGCGTAACCCTGTGATGCTGCTTCCACAGCTGCTACACCTTCGAGCCCCGAAACTTTTTTGATCAGCGAAATGGGGATCAGGGTGCTGCTCCGATAAGGCCCATCGTCACTGGTCGCCGAGGCTTCGCCACTTCCATCAGCGAATCCAATCTTGGGCCGCACAACCGTGTCGATTCCTTTTACCGAGGAAGAGAAAAGGTCATTGAAGAGGCCCTTTAACGTGTCGGTAAAGACAAACGAACCGGAGAGAAACGAGATGCCGAGTACTACCGAGAAGGCGCTGGTGAGCAGCCGACGTTTGTATGACCAGAGGTTACGAAGTGCAAGAGCAAACATGTGAAGTCCTATACACGCTTAGTACCGAGTTGGTAAGAGCGATCTGGGGGAGGAACAAGTGAAAACAGATTCAAATTCGAGACGGGCCCTGCCGACAAAGCCCGGTCAGAGAGACCGCAGTGAACACTATGTGTGCATATCACTGCACAAGAAACAGAGAGTTCCTTAACGGCCGAACCGTTTCATTCGAGCAAGAACAGCATCTTCGGTTGGTTCAAGCATTTCATCGACGATCTTTCCGTCGGCCAAAAACAGCACCCGGTCGGCGTAGGAGGCGGCGCTTGGATCATGCGTCACCATCACGATGGTCTGGCCAAGTTCCCGGGCGGCCTTTTGCATGAAGGCAAGAATTTCAGCCGACGTTGCCGAGTCAAGGTTGCCCGTTGGTTCGTCGGCAAAGATGATGTCGGGGCGTGAGGCAAGCGCCCGGGCCACCGCGACACGTTGCTGCTGTCCACCGGAGAGTTCCGACGGGCGATGCTTCAGGCGGTTGGTGAGGCCGACGGTATCAACCACGTTGGTCAACCAGGCATCATCGGGCTTGCGTCCGGCCAGGGTCATGGGCAATGTGATGTTTTCGATCGCGTTGAGGGTGGGAACCAGGTTGTACGCCTGGAAAATAAAGCCGACCTTGTCACGGCGAAGCTGCGTGAGTTGCTTCTCCTTCATCCCGGTGATCTCGGCATCGCCAATCAGAATCGAACCGCTGGTTACGTCGTCAAGACCCGCAGCGCAATGCATCAGCGTGGATTTGCCAGAACCCGATGGACCCATGATTGCGGTGAATTGGCCCTTGCCGAAGGTGACGCTCACATCATCGAGTGCCCGTACCTCACTGTCGCCCGATCCATAAATCTTGAACAGGTTGTTACACGATGCTGCTGCTAGAGCGGTAAAAGACATCCATCCATCGTGGCAGAGGTTCCGTTGTTAAGGCATCCATCTCAACCCTGATTTCACCCTTAATAAACCCTGAGGCGCACGGTACTCACCACGAGACTACGAGGGTCAGTTTGGCCCAGGCATCGTTGGCAGTGATTGTTGGACGAAACCTTCACTCGGCTCGAGTTGCATAGC
>JAYSVF010000140.1:0-25124 GCA_043718695.1 Acidimicrobiia bacterium
GCGTTGTTGTAGGTCGCTGAGGTTGATTTGCCGTTGGCGTCGATCGTGAGAATTACGTTTCCGAGATCGTCATAGTCAGTGGTCGTGATGACGTTTTGAATCGTCGGCTGACGGACGACCTGGGTTTGTGTGCGTTGGCGGCCAAGATCGTCGTAGGTGTAGTTCGTTACCGCGAGATCGGGCATCGTAACTTTTGTCAACTGCCCGGCATCATCAAAGGTCTGTTGGGTGATTGGAGCTTGCTGACCGGCTGCGGGGACTGGCTCGGTGATGGTTCGCGCACGGTTAAACAAGTCAAACGCGGTCGTGGTAGTAAATCCCCGGCGGTTCTTAAACGACACGACGTTGTCTCGGGCATCGTAGCCGTACGTTTCCGTTGGTGTGATCGTGCCATCCGTTGGGTATGTTGTCTGGGCTAAGCGGCCTGATGTGTCAAACGTTGATTTGGTGAGTAAACCGCGTGGGTCTTTGCGATCAGTTATTGCACCAAATGTGTCGTATCCCTGCAAAGCTGTGGGTCGTACGATGGTCGCGGTCGAACCCGTTGGGTCGTAGGTTGTGACAGCAGGAGAAATTATCTTGTTGACCCGGTTCAGTGGATCGTATTCATAGTTTGTGGTGAACGAGCGGCGGTTAGTGGAGGTATCTTGGCGTCCCCAACCGTCGTAGGTGAAGCTGTCGGTTCCTGCTCCAGGGATCGTTGTCGAGAGCAGCCGAGCGGTACCGGGTTCGTAGATCCACGATTGCGATGCGACACCCGTACTGATTGAGGTGGTGCGTCCTTCACTATCGGGACTAATCGTCGTGACGCGTGCTAGCCCGCCCGGGTCCACGGTGCGGCTCGTTTCAAAATCGCGGGCATCGTAAGCATGCGTAGTAGTTGCCACGCCCGGCCCAGTTCCGCCCACTCGCTCAAGCGTCACATTGCCTACCGGGTCAAATTCACGATACGACAGAACGACATCGCGTGTCGTGGAATCCCGATTTCGGAATCCTTTCAACTTCGACGTAGCGGTTCGATTCACGTCGTCATGCGTGAACTCGGTTACCCGTCCCAGTGAATCGGTCGAAGTGAACGGGCGCCCGTAGATATCGTATTTAATATCGCCAATGGTGACTTCCCTTATTGCGCCCCCAACTACATCGGCGTAATTCGTGACGATTGTTTTCAAGGGAAGATTGCGATCATCGTACGTCGTTGTCGTTACTAGGCCCCGAGGATCAGTTTTTGAGATGACGTTCCCGACCTCGTCATACCCAAGTCGCGTCGTTTTGCCGTTCTCCGCAGTAATCAAGGTTGGGCGATCAAGCTCGTCAAACTGCGTCGTTACCGTACGAGGAAGATCCGTCGAACCGGCTGTCACGTCCGACTGAACGACCGAAATTGGGTTTCCATTGTTGTCATGCTCAGTCGTGATTCGAAGCTGGTGAGTGACACTGACCACACCGGCGATATTTACCGCTGCAGGAAGCGTCACGGTGCGAGCGTTTGAACGCACGTCATAAGTGATATCAGTGGTCGCCGCCGGAATCGCTCCAGACGCCTCATGCACCACCTTGAACGGTCTACCCAACTCGTCAAACGACGTTCTTGTCGTGCCCGAAGCCGGATCAATTTCCTGGGCCTTATCGCCTTGAACCGAGTACCCGTAACTCACCGTCACATTCGTTCGGTCCGTTGTCGTCTTGCGTAGTCCCTTCGGTTGCACTTGACCGACAGCACCCCCGATGGCGGGCTCTGTGCCTGAGGTGTATGTCCAAAGTTTCGATTTTCCCGTTGGGTCAGTTTCCGATGTTGGTCGGTTCTGCGCGTCATATCCGTAGCTGGTCAGATAGGTGTTGTCGCCCGGCCCGGAACTTCTCGCGTTTCGGTATTGGGTGACGATATCGGTATTGGGCGCAAAGGTGAAGTATTCCTTGTTGCCACCCGATGTCATCCAGAGCTTGGTCACGACAACCGCGTTGCCTCGCCCGTTGTTCTGATAGATCGTTTCCCGGTTCTGCGGATCTCTCACCGAACCCAAGAACCCTGTGATGTCGTAACCGTAATTCGTGGTCCGCCCAGCCGAATCGGTGTTGACCAACATCTGGTTCTTCTCGTTATACAACGACTTCGATGCCGCTACACCGGGCCTCGGACCTTGTGTCGTAACCTCAAGATCCGCACCAACAGTTTTGTACGTGTACGTAGTAGTACGGCCGAGGGCATCCGTGCGTGATGATACGCGGCCGAGCTTACCATCACCTTCTTGCAACATGGCATTGTCAAGAAACACTTCACCAGTGAGTAGACCGTTAAGGTAAAAGCCGGAGTACCACTTGTATTCGACGTAGGAGGTTTTGGCATTTTCGGGGGTACGGAAAGAGGAGGTCATTGACGTCCAAGACCCGCTAACGGTAGGCCAGGTAAAACTCCCGGAAGCATCAGTGGTTTGGGCCCCCGCGGGGATCCAATTTCCAAAAGCGTCGAAGAAGTACACGAACGCGGTCACGTTAGAGGTAAGCGATCCCTCGATTCCAGAACCTTTAGTCTGCGCGCTCACGGTGTACACCGTGTTCGGTTTGACTGAAACCATCTGGCCTGCAGAGAGATACCGCCCGCCCGTATATTTGATATTCAGTGCCTTCGCCCCATTGACCGCGCCCGCTGCCGGTGTAGTTGAAGCGCTTCCGGTCGTAGGCCCTTCGCTGACCAACCACGGGCTGATACTTGCATCTTCGAATGAACCATTGGCGAACATGTTTGGTGCGCCCAACGAAAATGCTGTGTTGTCGTAGATGACTTGTTGGTCTATAAAGCCGCGCGGGTTCGTAATTTTGGTCAGTCGATTGTTGGTGTAGGCGTATACGTAGCAGCCGTTGAGCACAGGAGCCGCACTCGAGGGAGGACAAACTTCCCTGAGTTGGTCCTTGTTCGCAGGATCGTACTTGTAGGTCCAGGTGAGCGGCGCGCTCCCGTGGGCAGCTACGGGCGGTGTCTCAATTTTGTCCACGAACCCGTCGGCGTTGTAGGTGATGGTGAGCGACCGTTTTGAAGCTTCGTCGATTATTTGTGAGACCCGATTCATTGAATCTCGCGTGTAGGTCACCGCGTTTCCACTGCGGTCTTGGATGCTTCGCAGGGCACCGCCAACATCGAAGATCATTATTGTTGTGTTACGGGAAACGTACTTGTACGTTCCATCTGCCTGTTTGGAAAGATCAGCGTACGTACCGTTATTGCTTGGCACATAGAGGCTGGTGTTGGCATCCTTAGAGAAGTACTCCCTCCGCCCGCCGGGGAGGAACAGCACCACAGGTTCGTTGCCGCCAGGTGACGCACCAAGCACAGCGGAATAGATCCCGTAGTCGAGATTGGAAACCCAGTTCCTACCGAACGCAAACCGTTTCCGAACATCCGATAGATACGTGCGGTCAATCGAAACGCTCGGGCCAACGCTCGCGACTGACGCGTCGGTGGTTGAACTGGTGAACTCCCCTAGAGCTTCGTTGACTGCACCAATTGCGTTGCCATCCATATCAACAAACGGGGCCAAACCAGTGGACAAGGTGTCATAGGAATTTACCGCTGGCGTGTTTGGGATGATCGTCCACATGGGAGACTCAAGTCCAATGGCGTTGGTGGTGTCTGAGCCGTTTCGTGCCGCGGCTCGCCACTGATAGGTAACGCCCCAATTCAACTGGCTTGGCACATGCCACATCGGGCTGGCTTGCCACGGCGTAACGAGACATTGCGATTCCACCCCGAAATCTCCAGCGCAAATCTTGAACTGATACTGAACCGTATCGCCAACATCGGGATCAACCATGGAAACCTGCAACCAAGGCAACGTCGTTGTAGAAGAAGGGGAAGCCGGTAATACCAGCGAAGGTGCGGAAATCGGTGTAGCCGTGTTCGCACTGGTGGTAAACGTCCGCTGGGCCGTTGGGCCTACATCTCCGCTGCTCGGATTTGCGGTGGCTGGTGGAATATCATGCACCGAGGCATACCACGTGTACGTAGTGTTAAACGAGAGTTGAGGTGGAGCCCACGTGCCAGTATCTATCCAGCCTGAGGTGATGCAGCTTCCGCCGGCAGGACACACATTGAAGTTGTATTGCAACGGATCACCATCAGGATCCGACGCGGTCGCAGCCAAATACAACCCAGCCGGATTCACCCGCACCTCACCATCGTTTGGTGGATACGCCGCGTTTGCAAGCTTTGTTACCAAGGCAAGGCCGACGGAACTGGAGTTTGCCCGTTTTGTGACCGTGAACGTAAAATTCCCTGATGTGACCGTAATTGCTGCGGTCCCATTTGTCGGCGTGTCTACAACCGACGCGTACCAGTAATAACTATTGCCCGCAGCCGCGTTAAACGTGAATGACGCACCGCCACCAGCCGAAGCCGCAATGGAACCGCTTTGCGATGGAATGCCAGTGGTGGTTGACACCGCTGTGAACTGCACGTTCATTGCATCGTTATTCGGATCAGTAACGTTGACCGATAAGGTCACCGGTGCCACACCGCCAGTGACGATCCCAATCGGGCCTGCACCATTCGCAGGAGCGGTCTGCACAATCGTTGGCGCACTGTTCGTCGCTGGCGCAAGAGTCGTAAACGAACGTGAGCCAATAAGTACTCCAGGCGCCCCATCAGACACGTACGCGGACCACGACACGGCCGTCGAGTAGGGGAACACGGGAGACCAACTGGTGCTCGAGCTCCACCCACTGAGCGCAGTTTGTCCTCCGGAGGAAACGATGAACAAGTACTGCAGCTGGTCGCCGTCTTGGTCGAAACCGGGGTTTACTGCCAAGGTCGGAGACAAAGCAACGCCGGTCGCTCCATCGGCAGGAGCGCTAGCGGCGAACCCGTTCGGGATCGGCAAACGATTGACCGCCGGTGGGTCGTTCGTCGCGGTAATTGTCATGGAGTACGACGGCCACAGATGGCAGTAAGACGGACCCTCCATTCGTAACCGCACCGCGAACGGACCCGTAGCACTGACGGTGCCCGCAGACGGATAGATGGCGACGTTTGCCGTGGTATTGCTGCCTACGATTTGCGATTGTGACTCGTAACCCACGATAGGACTATTCCAATTGGCCGCACCGGCAGTCCCATCCTGTAAGAAAGCTGCACCAATCACAAGAGGGTACGGATTGTCGGCATGCGGACCCCGATCGCAATTACCCACACTGAAATTGAGCGTAGCGCTCGAGATCGTGTATCCAGCCCATGGTGTCGTGCCAAAGTACAAAACGAGCTCCGAATCCACGTAGGCGTAATACGCCGAATACAGGGAGGCCGGAGTATTTGGATCGTAGGGGTCGAAAGCGGCAACTGTCCCTGGGGTCGCGAAAGTTGCTCCAACCGGGCCAGAAAACGTGCCGGAAACCGTTGGGTCGACACGTACTGGGTATTTTCGTGCCGGGTCTTTCAGCCAGTGTTCGTCTGCGCCATATGAAACGATCCAACGATCATTTCTCGCGTGTCTCAACGCTACGTCGACGCCGGATTTGGCTCCGACAGCATCAATGGAATCTCCGATCGGCAGCGTAGCCACAACCTGGTTGGCGGTGTCGACAATGTAAATGTTGTAGCCCAACGGCCGGTTGGCTGCTGGGACATTTTCGAGCTCTCGCAGTGACGGCCTCAAACCATCTGATAGCACCAATTCGAAATCCCACACCGGGACGCCATCGGGCGGGCGGGTCAACACGATCTCACCTTTGGTGCCATTCGCGGTTGGGTATTCCACAAGATCGTTTCCGTCAACCAAACCCGTCCATTTCACACCGTCACTAACGGCAACCGGTGCGACCTTTTTCCCTTTCAGCGGCCGCAACCCAACGAAACGTCCATCGCCCAACTCATAACGCAGTGCCCCATCCACATCCCCACCATCCGAAAAAACGATCTTTCCGCTCTTCAAGCTGGCCTCAAAACCAGTCGGTGTAACAGTCAGCTTCGGAGCCGGAGCACTCACACCAACGGGCGATACAGTAAAGGTTTTCGTACGCCCATTCGCTAGCGGCGGCGTTGGGAGGTCTGGTGGCGTTTTTTGTCCTGGCAATAACGGATACATCGGATCACCCTTCTGCGTCAACGAACCACGTTTCGGCACGATTGACGACTGAACCGCCGGCGCTGTCGGAGTTTGCGGGCGCGTCGTGCGAGCTTGAGGCTCACCGAGATCAACAACTGGGTCGCCTTCGGCAACGCGTTCCGCTCGCGCCTCATCACGGGTCCGGCGAAGAACCGTGGATTTGCCAGAACCGACAACCCTTACGGCGGCCCCCGGTCGTACGGGCGGAACCGTAAGTTTGGCGTCCGCTTGGGATCCTGGTTGATTTCGTAACTCAATCTCATCCGCAATGGCATCGGCTTGGGACTTCGCGTCATTCTTCAGAAACCAGTCACGCTTCTTCCCATCACCTTTCGGTGTCTCACGTGAAGGTGCGTCCGGAGTCGGAACGGCCTCGACCGAACGGGGCGGCGCAGCAACTTCCCCCTGGACTGTTGGCTCGTTGGGGCGATCTTGCAAAAACTGTGCAGGGGGCTGATCCCCCTCATCGGCCGAGCTTCGAGAAAGAAACGCCCCCGAAACCAACACGGTTGAAGCAAGAGTTAGCGACAACGCGATCGCCACAGTTCGCCGAAGATTCAATTTATTTGCCCGCTCTCAGCAGTAGAAGAAGGAGACGCACACCGGCGGGCAGAAACTAACTTTCCGCCGGTTTCGATTTGCACGGTAGCAAAGCAAGATCACATTTAAACAACCCGTTCGGACAGGACATTCTTCCTGGTGCTTGTATTTCATATGTTCGCTTAGGTAATAGTTCAGACGACGCACAGGTCAGAACGACCGAGATCGTCCCCTGTTTGTTTGAACCATTGGCATAATCCTAGATACGCCCCCAAGCCAAGAACCTTACCGGCCTCATCGGCTGCGACCTCTACCAAGGCGTGGGAAACTACAAGGGTGAGCACGCAAGAAAAATACGTCGATCCCTCGGGCGCGCCTGCGGTGGGAGAACGCATTGCTGGTATGTCGTTGGCCGATCAGCTTCGACGCAAAATCGGCGTCACCAAGATCATTGCCATCGCCGAAGCAGCGAGTTACTGCCTGCTTGCCGGGTTCATGTTCAACAAGTATGCGCTTGATAACCGTGGTGGCTGGAACCAAGCCGGGCTTCGGATCGTTGCCTACTTTCACGGCATGATTTGCATTGCCTTCGGAGTCATGGTGCTGGATATTTTTCGCGTCATGAAGTGGACCAAAGCGTTTCTTCTCCTCACCCTCGCCGGCCCCCCAGGTGCGATCCTTGCCCACCGCCGCCTATCCACACAGCCGTTCCCAACCACCATCAACAAACAAGACATGATCTTTTAGCTCTTCTGAAGGGCCAGCCAACTCGACCAAGCAGGTAGGTTCGCAGGATGGCAAAGTTGACCGCTACGAAACTGGTGAAAGAACTTCATGGCCTCGATCATGCGGATCGGGCGAGACGGGTTGGCCAGCTTGGGAACTCTCTGGCTGCCGACGAGCTCCACGCGTTTTGTGCTGAGTTAATCGAGGGTAGCAAATACGGGGATTTTGGGGCACAAACTGCGGTGGCATTGGCTCGTCACGGAAACGTTACTGATGTCGTACTCGAAGCACTCGCCCATCCTTCGGTGTTGGTGCAGCGTCATGCCATGCGGTCAGTCCATCACCTTGCGCTCACCGATGATCAGATCGGTGCCGCATATCTCGGCAGCGCGCCTGTTCACCGCCCGATTTGTATTGCGTTACTGCGCAACGGCCAACGATTCGAGTTAGCTCACCGATTGGTTTCTTTGACCACGCAAACTGATCGAGCAAAATCTCAATTGCTAACGGCTTGCGATGAAGCCACGGCACGTGAGGTACTGCCCTCGGTGGCGCACGCCGTGTCGTCGTGGAGTGGGTTGGCTCGGGCGCATCCTGATGTGCTGCTGAGCTTTGCCCAATCCGAAATTAGTGCTGCCCCCGCCTCGCAACAGCTCGCGAATCTTCGGCGATTCTCCAGTGCGTTTGGTGCGTTGGCTTTGTTGCGGCCCGAGGGACTTTTAGCACTTGTGGGTTCGGTTGCCGATGATCCTGGCTTCCTTTTGGCTACAGAGCTTTCGCACCTGATTCGGGTTGCGCCGCGCCAAGCAGCTACGTACATCCTTGGGCTGCACGATCCCACGTACATAATCATCAACCGCCGAATTGGCCGGTGTTTACGTCTTGTCGAAAACGAGCCAAGCGGGGCATCACCCGGACCAGTCATGCGCGCTTTGGCTCGCCGGGTTGGTGACAATCACTCCACGTTGGCTGAGCTGTTGCGTTCCGCTCCACCCTCGCAACGGGGCGCTCTGCTGGAGGAAGCCTTCTCCGAACGATCCATCGATGCTGTTGTGCTCGACGATGCGCTCATGGAGATTTTGCCGACGACTGTGCGGACCCAACAGGCTCGGCGGATGTTGATGTTGCGTGAGGTGACCGCTGATCCTGCAATAACGTTTCGTATTTCGAGCTATCTTCCGTTCGTCGAAGCATGGCCGCTACTCGAAGCGATGACGAAACGCTCCGATGCCGATCAGCGAGCCAACGGTTACCAGCGCATGATCGTTTGCGCCACGCTTTCCCGCGACCCGGCAGCCTTCACCCAAACAATGCAACATCTCACTCGGCTCAAGAACGATCAAGACCCGGTGAGGATGCAAGCCACCTCAACCCTGCGAAAGATTCCCGCAGTTCGTTTCCGTGACGAAGATGCGCCAGCACTTGCGTCTCTCACCGAATGCATTGTTGATGCCCGTGATACCTCCTGGTCTACTCGTTCGAATTTGCAATCCGTTTTGGTTGAGGTGCTTCTTACCTCGGCCATGCGACCAACGGGCATCTTGTTTCAAAGCGCGCTTACTTCCCTGGTTCGCCTTGCCGGTCGCGACGGAACCCTCCCGCTTCCCCCTCTCGCCGAGCGCTTGCAAGAACGCCATGTTGGCGCGTTCGTGGATGCTCTGTTGCCGCTGGCCAAGACACGAGCACTCACCGATCACGAAGGTCTCACCATTTCAATTGCTCGGTGCTTAGGACGGCGAGGATGGAATCACCTCGGGCTGCAAAGCCTGCTGGAGAGCATCGTATTCAAAGGCACAGTCTCTGGTGCGACGTCGGCTGCAGAGTTGTATCTGGCCAATCCCCGTTTTCGCGTCGCTCGGGCCAAAGCGCTAGTAAGCAAAGACCCAAGCTACCTCCACATTGCCGCGGTTTCCCAGGTAGCGAACCGCGAGGCACAGCATCTCCTGAACCCGCTGCTTACTGGCAAGGCGCTGAAGGGCCGATTTGCGTCGAAACGAAACGTAGCCACAGTTCCCCTCTTCTACGGGTCGTTCCAACGATGGTCCCCGGCACAAGTTGAAGCCTATGGCGGTCTACTCGTTCGCCTCGCCAACACCAAAGGAGCAACAGCCTGGGAGCAAGTTGGAGCAATCCGAACCATCACACAACTTCCCGAGATTGCAAGCACGCTTATCAATGCTGAAGTAACGAACCAGCCTGCAGATGTACCGCGCCTAGAGGCCGCCATAGCCGGGTTGGCAAACACCGATCGACCACAATCATCGATCGGAACCTTGGTGTCCTTTGCTGCGACGGATCGGGCACGGGTAGCCATCTACGCATTGGGGCGTGCGGCGAGACGAAGCCGTGCGGTTGATAGTGCGCCGCTTCTGATCCAGCTAGCCAAGGATGCCAAAACTAAGATCACCTCCCGTAAAGAAGCGATTCGGTTGTTAGGCGAGTTGCGTTCAGCCGACGTTGATGGAGCACTTGCCACGTTGACAGCTGAACCCGAACTTCACAAGGATCTCCGTATCGCGTTGGGGTGGTCGGCGTTGGCCAACGGTGGAGCGCCATGGTTTTTGTTGGTGATGCAATCGCTCAGTACCGGTTCTCTTGATGAACAACAAGCCCTTCTCGATCTTCACCCGCTTCGTGTTCCTGCCGATCGCAGAGCGTTAGTTGCCCAGGAAGTCGTTTCGTTAACCCAGTCAACCGATCCTACAATCCGCAAGTGCGCATATCAATCTCTTGCGGCGTGGAGGCAATGGTCTTCAGCTGTCACTGCGATTGGTGTTGAAGCGTTCACCAATCTCGATGAGCAACAGTGAAACCCGGCTGCTGTTTTCCTGCGACAACTCGTTGCCGATGGTTTGATATCCACCGAAGAGATTCTTCGTGCCGTTTCGGTGCTTATCGAACAGCTTTCTGAGCAGCGCCCAGAACGTGATCTACCGGCGTTTCAGCGACTCACCACCTTTGTTTCGCTACTCTGCGCACCAGCGTGGCCAAGTCGGTCGAGGTACCAAACCGCGCTCTCCACCTTGGCAAGCCTGTGCGCGACCAACGAGTTGCTCGTACTGCTGGGAGTCGAGTTACGAGCGGCCTCGGTTGACTGGTCTGCACCCTTCTCGGTTCCTGCATTTCTCGAAGATATACCGCCGACACTGCTCCTTGCCCGCCACGCTGGCATTGCACTCTCAGCGACCCTGGCACAACAAAGCGAAGCCAACACGTGGGACCAAGCCGCACTGCTCGCATCTACCGAAGCTGCCCTCAACTCGGCCGATTCCCCCACTCGCTACATCGGCACGCAATTGATCATCAGCGCAGGAACCCAAACCGGTTGGCCTCAACCCTGGCAAAACCTCGTCAAAACTGCCCGAGCCGACGCTGACTCCACCATCAAACACCTCGCCCACTCGACCTTCCTCATCACCGAATAAACTCCCCTACAGGGATCCATGGTGGAGCAACCGCCCTCACGCTTCGGTTGCGGAGTCTTCGCTTTTGGCCGGGTCTTCGCCGAGGCGGGCCAGAAGTTGGTCGCGGATTGAGACACCGGGTTCGCGGGCTGGGCCACCGGCTACTCGCCAGCCAAGACGGGAGGAGTAGAGCAACGGCGGATCTTTGAGGCGGTTTTCGCGGGTGGCGGTGACTCGGGCAAAGAACAATTCGTGATCATCGAGCTGCAGGCGTTGTTGTACTTCGCAGCGCAGGTAGGCAATCGAGTTGACGACGACGGGAAGGCCATCCCAATCTTCCACGTATTCGGTAGCCACATTGTTGAATCGACGTCCTGGGTAGGAAAAGTACTGGCCTTCAGCGATTTGATCGCCAGCCAGAATCGAAATGCTGAACAAACCGGTTGAAGCTATGTGTGCATAGGTATCATGTTTTGGTGACACCGAAGCCATCACAATCGGCTCCTCAAACGACACTTGCATCACCCAATGCGAACAGTAGAGATGCGGATCAGACCCGTCGGCACCAGCGGCCCCGACCACTTGGACTGCGTGCATCATCTGACCCAACGATTTTTTTAGTTTCTGGTCAATCATGAGCGTTTTCTCTTGACGGACTATTGACTGACGAGTGGGCTCTTAGCAATCAAAACCGATGCCACGACACCAATCACAATAAGTGCACACATGATGGCCACATCAGTCGAAACCTTCGAACCCCGCCGCTTTGGGTTGAGCACCAAGTACCCAGCAATTCCACCGAACAACAAACCACCGAGGTGGCCACCTTTGGAAATCCCCGGAATGGTGAAGGTGATCACTAAATTGATGGCCAACATTGGACCCCACTGGGTTTGCCCAAACGGCACACCCCTTGCCTTCAACGCCACAACCGCAGCCCCCGCAAGACCGAATACTGCACCCGAAGCACCTCCGGTTAGTCCATAGGGTTCCAGTAGGAGAGCACCGGCCGAACCACCAGCCATCGCCGCAAAGTACATCGCCGCAAAACGAGGGCGACCGATTTGTTCCTCAAACGTGCGCCCCAGCTGGAACAAAATGTACATATTCATGGCAATGTGAAATACGCCAAAGTGCAAGAAGCCCGACGTGGCAATGCGCCACCACTCCCCCTTTGCTACAAACGGGGCATACAGCCCAAGCTTCTCCGCGTTGATCGTGGGGCTTTTCAGCATCTCCGTGTAGATGAAGATCACGCCGTTGATGGCAATGATCAACTTGGTGAGTGGCATATCGGTGGTTTTGAGCTGCCGAGCGTTCACCTTGGCCGCTCGTGCCACGTTTGCAGTTACCGGCCCTCGCTGTTCCTTAACACATGTGGAACAGTGGGCGCCGACGGGGGCATCCGTTAGGCAGCTAGGGCAGGCAGGTTTTCCGCAACGGCTGCACGAACGGCCAGTTTCACGATCAGGATGTATGTGGCAAGTAAGCACGCGCCCAGTCTTGCCGACGTAGCACCCTTTCTGGTGAACTTCCCCTCAGCCGGAGTTAGCAACTTCAGTTCATTGCAAGTCCGCGCACGATTTAGGGGCCCTTTGACAATTCGGGCGTTTCCGGTTGACTCAGATCAACAGGATACAAGAACCACACCAACCCAATGGCTACGACGAGCCCAACGAGTTGCATGACGATGAACATGGGTGCCGACGAGGGCTTGATTCCAGCGAAACTATCCGAAAGCGTTCGGGCAATCGTTACCGCCGGATTGGCAAAAGATGTGGAAGACGTAAACCAATAGGCGCCACCAATCCACGCACCTACGGCGAAGGGCACAGAAGCTCCCCTTCCCGATCGCACCACACCGTGAATGAGCAGCAGTAACCCGACCGTCGCAATAGCCTCTGAGAGCCACAGGGAACCAGATGTGCGTACCTTCGTCGACAGGTTTATGGCATCGAGTTCAAACATCAGATTAGTAAGCACGCTTCCAATACATCCACCGACAATCTGCGCGCAGATAAAGCCGACGGTTTCACGATTTGTTATTCGTTTGAAGTAACGAAACGAAAGCGTGACCACTGGGTTGAAGTGCGCGCCGGAGACCGATCCGAGCATCAGAATCAACCCGATCAGGGCACCTGCTGTGGCTGCAGCATTTTCGAGCAGTTGCAGGCCTACATCGTTTGGTGAGAGCCGTTGCGCCATGATTCCTGAACCAACAACGGCAATGATAAGAAACGCCGTCCCCAGTGCTTCCGCAGTGAGTTTCCTTGCTAGTTCAAGCGAAGTCGATGGCATGGCACTTGATACATTTGTTATCTTTTGATTCAATTCTCTACTCAATCCGTCAGGGTTTTATCCATAGCCACCCGCAAGCTCAGCATGCGAACATCTTGGGTACTCCTCGCCAGTTCTATGACCGGCGGGGCAAATCCCACTCTCCGTTAACAGCAACTTGAGGAAGAAGTAACGAGCGGGATCAACGCAGCTTCCCTAGCCCCGACAGCGGGGACCGAGCCTGGCGTACAGGCCATTGCTGGCGCGTCGCCGAGAACGGTATAGATCTCCCAAGCAATATCGGGTCCCTCAACCCAAACCTTGTCTTGCACGGCGTAGCAACATGCCGTGTTGTCTTGTACCTCGGTGGGCATGTCGTCGGCCTGGAAACGCACAATTGCTTCAGCCACTTCCGCAGAGGTTTCCACTTCAACACCCACATGGTTCATGGTTCCCGGCACGCCCGCACCAGCGATGAGCACCAGCTTGAGGGGTGGATTAGCAATGGCAAAGTTTGCATATCCTTCGCGAACCTTGGCCGGACCGGTTTGGAACAGCTTGGTGTAAAACGCGATGGCCTCATCAAGATCTGCAACATTGAGTGCAAGTTGTACCCGTGACATAACTACCTCCGATAGATTGACGTTTGTCGATGTATTCATCTTGCACAAGACATCGATGATTGTCAATGTCTTGTTTGCGAAGTTTCAAAAATTTCGGAAGTGCCGGGAACCAAGCGCTAAAGAAAAGTACCGAGCAAGAAGTCAAAACGTATCGAGGGAGAGGTTTCGCCATGAAAACGCACGTCCAAACCAAAGCAGGCACTACGCCGGCGACCTGCTGCGCGCCCCTCGCCGCCGACACGCTCGACGAAACAAACGCCGTCGCGCTAGCTCTCGCCTTCGCGGCCTTAGCTGACCCGGTACGTCTCCGACTCCTCAACCTGATCGCCACCGCCCCAACCGGCGAAGCCTGCGCCTGCGACCTGGTTCACCCCGTCGGCAAATCCCAACCTACGGTAAGTCACCATCTTAAAATCCTCGTAGACGCCCAGCTCGTTACCCGGGAAAAGCGCGGCGTATGGGCTTGGTACCGCGCCCGCCCCGATAAACTCACCGAACTTCGAGCGTTCCTTTCATAACCACGCAGGACAACTCGCTGATTTTTACTGTTCGGCGCACCTTGGGTTAGTGGCCGGTGAACTGGGCTTTGCCTGGGCCGTTTTCGAGAAACGACTTGATGCCAATCGTTGCATCATCGGTACGGAACGCGGCAACGAAAAGGTCTTGCTCTATGGCTAAGCCATCGGCGAGGGAACCGTTGAGGCCAGCGTCTATCGCCCGCTTGGCGTAACCCTGAACGGTAAGCGGGCCACGAGCGAATTCTGCGGCCCAAGCCAGCGCTGCTTCAAAGAGCTCAGCGGGAGGAACAACCCGGTCACACAGCCCAATGCGAAGCGCTTCTTCAGCCTTTACCTGACGGCCCGACAAGCAGATGTCCTTAGCCCGAGCGGGGCCAACGAGACGAGCCAACCGCTGTGTACCGCCAGCACCGGGGATGATGCCGAGCAAAATTTCGGGCTGACCAAATACGGCAGTCTCCGAAGCTATGCGTACATCGCAAGCCAAGGACAATTCGCAGCCCCCGCCCAGCGCGTAGCCTGAGACCGCGGCAATGACCATGCGAGGAAGGGCGGCCAAAGCATCAAAGGCTCGTCGCAATCCGCCGCCAATCACGCGGGCCTCATCGGGACCTCCGAAGCGGGCAATATCAGCGCCGGCGGCAAAAATCTTTTCGCCTCCGTAGACAATCACGGCGCCAGGCAAATTGGCATTTAGCTCATCGACGCACGCCAGCAAATCCTCGGTTAGTTCTGGTGAAATGGCGTTGACTTTGGGCCGCTCAAGCCGCAAAACGGCAACCTCAACTCCACCAACATCATGGCGTTCGATACGGACATAGGCAGGACGTTGTGCTTCACTCATGCACGAACACTACCTACCCTTTTACACGCTCGTCGATCCCGCACACCACGCTTGATCAACAGGTCGGTCAAGGTCGACGGAGGCGTTAGCGAAAAAGTTCTGCAGTTTGGTCGAGGTGGCCCAGCGGCGGGCCAAGGATTGGGCGCTGCGCTGAGCTTCAGCGCGCCGTTGAAACCTTCTCAGGCCAAGGCAAACACCTGATCCGAAGCGCTAGCTGGTTCCTTCGGAACTTTGATGCGAAGGCTTCCGACCGCCGCTATTAGGCAGAAGATACCCCCGATAATGAAGCTCAGTTTGTAGCTACCAGTCCAGTCGCGCAGCCGCGCAGCACCTTGGGCGGCTATCGCTCCGCCAAGTTGATGGCCAGCAAAAAGCCAGCCGTAGATCACTGGACCGCGAGTTTGTCCAAAACATTTGCTGGCGAGAGCAATCGTTGGCGGAACGGTGGCGATCCAATCAAGACCGTAGAACATCACCACACCGATTAGTCCCAGGCTCCCTGCCCCATGACCGAGGGCTTCGTCGAAAATCAGTAGGGCCAATCCGCGTAGGGCGTAATAGGCAAAGAGCAGTTTGCGTGGATCAACCCGATCGGTTAGCCAACCGGAGCCGAGCGAGCCAAGTAGATCGAAAACGCCAATGATCAGCAGAAGACCAGCGGCGGAAGCCTTGGTGATTCCCGCATCCGTAGCAGCCGGAACAAAGTGCACCTGCACCAGCCCCGAGGTTGACAAACCGCAGATAAAGAACGAACCAAACAGCGTCCAAAACAAGCCGGAGCGACGCACATCAGCCAAGGTGCTGAACGCCAAACGAATCGGGTTTCCCGGCTTCGGTGGAGTTTCGTATCCCGCCGGGGCACCGTAGGCATGCGTACCAAGATCTTCAGGCTTGTTTCGAACGAAACCAAGCACCAAAGGAACGGCCAACAATGTGGCTAAGGCAATGGCGATGGAAACGAATCGCCAAGAAAACGCATCGATCAGCTTGGTGTTGAGCGGGACAAAAATGAGCTGCCCTGCAGTGCTCGCTGCCGTGAGAATTCCCGAGACCATCCCGCGCTTTTCCACAAACCAAGCCGAAGCCACATTGGCCGCCAGCACACTGGCCAGGCACCCTTGACCGGCACCCATCACAACACCCCAGGAGAGCCAAAGGTGCCATGGGGTTGTGGCTTGGGTTGACAAAAGCGCGCCAACAGCAACGAGAGCCAGCGCAGTAGAGACTACTTTTCGCAAGCCGTAACGAACCATAAGCGCGCTTGCGAAAGGACCCATGAAGCCAAACAGCAGCAGATTGATCGAAGCAGCTGCGGTAACTTCCGAGCGGCTCCAACCGTATTCATCCATCAATGGGTTAATGAGGAGCGTGATCGCGCCACGAACACTCGATGAAAACAGCAAGACCACAAACGTTGTGATCGCCACGATCCACGACGGATGGAGCCGCTGCTTTGCTCCAGACAGTCCCACGCTCATAGGTTGACGCTCATCGGTTGACGTTTTCGGTTGGGCTCATCGGCGATCTCATCCACTGTTGCTTGCCGTTGGGACCGGCGAAACCAAAGCGCATAACGTACTGCATCAACACTGATAGGGCGTCCGCTCAGGTTAACGATCAGGACCCTGCACCAATGGCCACAAGGGCGATACCGGCAATCACTAGGCCAATTCCCTGGCGTCGAGTTGGCCGCTCACGGAGCACCACCATGGCAAGCAAAATCGTGGGCGCTGGGTACAACGCAACGACTGCCCCAACGACGGACAACAGACCTCTTCGCGAACCCTCAAGAAAGGCAACAACGGCAAGTACCTCAAACACCCCGGCGAGCATCGCCAAGCCAACGGTGGGGTCGAAGGGAGAACCTTGCCGCCGAACATTCCAACCAACGGGAGAGTTAGTTGTTCGTGGCAGTTTGATCGAATCACTAGTTTTTTGCTGCAGCACAGGAGTATTCGTGTAGGCCTTGCGTCGTTCAAGCACGAGCCATAGAACCAGGGCGCCCACGAAGCCCGTTGTTTGCTCAGCAAGCACAGGCCACCATCCGGAGCGATCAGAAATTTCGCTGAAGACAACAGAATGCAGCCCGTAGAGGACCCCGGCCGTTGCGGCAAGCTGCAATGCCAATCGTTCGTTTTTCGTATGCGCGCTGAATGAAACTCGGCTGAGCCCTGAGATCACCCCCACACTGAGAATTGACAGCACAACCCCGCCAGCAACAATCGCTTTCGGCCGCTCCCCCAGCACCGTCCCAACAGCCACGGGAACCGCCGAGGCAAGCACGGCCGCGATTGGGGTGGCGAAGTGAATTGGAGCAAGCGTCATTGACTGGTACATCAACCAAATCGCCGTGGAGATCAGCGCCCCACCGAGCGAACCGAGTAGCAAATCGTGACCGATTACAACACCGTTGTTCCACAACAACATCGGCCCGCACAACGCAACCAAGCTGGTGAGCCGGGCCACCCAAAGAACCCAGAGCGGCGAGCGGGTTCGCGAGGCTTGCGCACCAGAAAAGTCCCCAATTCCGTAGCTCAACGCAGCAATCACAGCAAACACCACGGACACGCCCGCAGTTCTAGCAGCCCAAACCAAAAGCCGGTTTCGAAAACCCGGAAAAGCACCGAGGGTTTGTGGCAGTGTCGGGGTGTGGAAACCGCAGATACTAAAACCGCCATGTCACCTGGGACCCCCGGGAGCGATCCCGCTCAGCTTCTCAACCGGCCCGACACGTTTCCTCGCCAGTATGCGCGAACCCGTCGGTTTTCCTTGGGTGAGCCTCGGGGTTTTCGTGTTTCACCTGATGGTCGCCGGATTGCGTTTCTTCGATCGGGATCGGGAAGTGATTCGGTCAATCGGCTCTACGTGTTGGAACGTTCGGGCCAGGGCACCTGGATTGAACGATGCGTCTTTGATCCCAGCGCCGATGCCGCAACATTGGGTGCAGATTCTGTCGCCCTAACGCCTGAGGAACGAGCACGCCGCGAACGCATGCGAGAAACCTCCAGTGGCATTACGTCCTATGACATTGACAAGCAATGCACGATCGCTGTTTTTGCCCTCGGCGGATTCCTCCACACGATCAATCTCGTCGGTGATACTCAACTATGTACACTTAACACTCCGACAGGTCCTTACGATCCACGCCTTTCACCCGATGGCACCTTGGTAGCTTTCGTGGCCGATCGAGGACTGCATTTAATAGCCGCAGACGGCGCTCCGGTTCGGATCCGCACGGGAACAACGGCCCCGGAAACTGCAGAATCGGGAACACCAGAATCGGAAACAACCGGGCAGGGACCCACTGAAACCGAAACCTCGGAGCCAGGCTCGCTTCCCGCTTCACTGGTCATTGCCCACGAAGTAGACACCGAGGTCACGTGGGGAGTAGCCGATTTCAATGCCGCAGAAGAATTCGATCGCTTTCGAGGGTTTTGGTGGTCGCCGGATTCCAAAGCAATCCTTGCCGCCCGCGTTGACGACTCCCCGGTGGAAACGTGGTGGATTGCCGATCCAGCACATCCCGCTGCCGCCCCGGTTTCTCACCGCTACCCTGCTGCTGGAACGGCGAATGCCATCGTGACACTAAGCGTGCTGCATATTGACCAAACCATGCTCACCGGCGAAGTTCGCACGCAGCCAGTTCATCTGGCCGGAAGTAGCGGTACTGATCACACGCAATGGCCCTATTTGGTGCATGCGATGTGGACCGAAGCTGGTTGCACAACGATATGGATGAACCGAACACAAACCAGCCAGGTAACCCTTGCCGTTGATCCAATAACGGGCTCATCGCGCACCCTAGCCACGGCTGTCGACGAAGCATGGATTGAGCGCTGCCCTGGGACCCCCGTCCGCTTAAGCGACAACCGATTGGTAATCGCCGAAACCGGGCATGTGAGCAATTCAACAAACGCGGGCGTTCCCGACGCCAATCTTCTCAACGCCGTGCTTGATCCCGACGGCACCCAGTACCTCGCAGTCGTCGAAGCCGATGGCTCACGTGCCGCGATTACCCCGGCGAACCTCCAAGTGCGCCATGTTGTGAATGCCACGGAAACGCACGTGACCTTTACCGCGAACGCCAGCCGATCATTACTAGGTGTGCATAGTGATCTCATCACTGCTGATCCGGGGGCAATTTCGGCGTTTCGCGTGGCCCTTGATGGGACGGGTTTGAGTCTGATCGCTGGTGGTACCGACGTGGGAATTCACGATGTGGTGGCCGAAAGCGAAACGGGTGCCGTTCAGATCATTCGCTCCGTGAGTACAAACCGTACGCGTGTAGAGTGTCGGATTGTCGTGGAGGGTGTTACGGAACACTTGGTTGGGTCCCTCGCAGAGATCGCCCTGGTCAACCCGAAACCCATCTTCTTTCGTGCCGGAGCCAAGTTGCTCAACTGCGTGGCCTTTTTACCCTCACCCGGATCGCCCGGTGCCCTACGAGCCGCAGCTGAAGGCTTGAGTACCTTTCCAATTCTTATGGATCCCTACGCCGGTCCCCACGCCCAACGAGTGGTCCAGGCGCGCAACGCCCACACGACCAGCCAATGGTTTGCCGATCAAGGTTTTGTCGTTGTCGTTGTCGACGGACGCGGGACCCCCGGTTTGGGCCCAAATTTCGAGCGGGCGGTCAAAGGAGATTTGGCCATGGGCGTGCTGGACGATCAGATCACGGGTTTGCGTGAAGCAGCGGCCCTTCTCCCCCAGGCTGACCCCACCCGGGTAGGAATCCGCGGATGGAGTTTCGGTGGATTCCTTGCTGGTCTAGCGGTATTGGAACGACCCGATGTGTTTCACTGTGCCGTTGTGGGTGCGCCAGTAACCGAATGGAGGCTTTACGACACGGGCTACACCGAACGCTATCTTGGCAACCCCGTGGACAATCCCGAGATCTACGATGCCAATTCGCTGATCACTCGGGCCCACAAACTCACTCGTCCGATGATGCTGGTTCACGGTTTAGCCGATGACAATGTGGTGGCCGCCAACACCCTCCAGTTTTCGAGCGCTCTGCTCGCGGCGGGTAAACCCCATGAGGTGCTTCCCCTCTCTGGCGTTACGCATATGACGCCTCAAGAAGCCGTTGCGGAGAACCTCCTCAAACTCCAAGTCGAATTCCTGAACCGCCACTTGCGCTAACGCTCCCACCAAATTCGGAGAGTTTTTACGCACAAAAACGCGGTTGGCATACGGTCTCCGACTGCGAACGGGATAGTTCTTTCGTCTCGCCACCGACCTGGTCCATGCTCGCCAAGTATCTCGCGCAGGCGGGTAAGGACCGATGGGAAATTCATTTGCTTTAACGACGCAATCAAACGAGCATTGGCCGTCCGCTCGCCTACGAACCAGCTGGGAACTCCACCATGATTGAACCAAATCCAACTGCAGGCAAAACCGTCATCGTCACGGGAGTTTCACGGCGAATTGGTATTGCTGCTGCGGTAGCGGCCAACTTGGCGGCCGATGGGTGGAACGTCTTCGCCACGTGGTGGACTCCCTACGATGCTTCGATGACGTGGGGATCAAATCTTGGCGAAGCCGAAGCGGTGGTTGCCGAATTTGGCGGGCAGGGAATGGAAGCCGATATGGGTGATCCGCTAACTCCGGCCAAAGTGTTCGATGCTGCCGAGGCGGTCTACGGTCCCGTACGTGCGCTTATTAATGTCCACACTCGCGATATGGGTGGTGGGATAGACGTTATTGGGGCTGCCGAACTAGATGAGCACTACGCCGTCAACGTGCGTGGCACGTATTTGATGTGCAAAGAGTTTGCTGCCCGGTACACGTCGACATCCGAAGCGCACGGATTGGGGCGAATTGTGAACTTCCTGAGCGGGCCGCCATTGGTTGGGTCAGTGGCTTATGCAACTACGAAGGGCGCGGCGCACTGGATGACCATGTCGATTGCTGGGGAATTGGCACCGAGGGGAATCACGGTGAATGCCATCAACCCCGGCCCAACTGATACCGGCTGGATGACCGATGAATGGCGAGAAACGCTCACCGCAAAGACTCCGATTGGGCGTTTAAGCACACCGAACGATTCAGCGAATCTGGTGCGCTTTGTATTGTCACCAGAAGGCGGCTGGACCAACGGTCAGTTCCTGCAATGCGACGGTGGTTTCTCGGTCTACGCCTTTGGCTAGCCCCTTAAGCGGAAACTCTCTGTCCGAGCAGTGAGGTGGCGGAGGCGGGAAGGCGGCTTACGTTGTGTTCGGCGACCGCTAGTAACGCGACGTCGGTGGTGCAACGAACCGTTGCCGAACGAGGTTCGCCGGTGAGAATTGCTGTTTCCCCGATAACGCTGCCCGGGCCCAGCCGTACTTCTTTGCCGTTCACATCAAGCGCGACAATACCTTCTAGGAGGAAGAATAATTCGCGGCCCGCGGAACCGCGCAGCATCAGGGTGGTGCCGGCGCCGACATCGGTTGGATCGCCCAAGCCACGCAGAGCCTCAATGTCGGAGGATGAGAATCCAAAGTGTCGAGCCAACAACGTATCGACGGATTCTGGCTCGGAGCTACCACCGGTAGAAGGTGCCGCCGCGCCCAGTACCGCAATATTCTGTGCACAGAGCAATTCAGCATCACGCAAGAGTGAACCCATCACTGTTGGATGGTTCGGGCGGGCGGCTCGGGCGATACCGCGAATCGCTGGACGCAACAATTTCGATTCCTGCAAGCGACCACCATCAGCCCAGCTGCCAACTACAAAACGCCATCGTCCATCACCCGAAAATTCGAAGTGCAGTTCGCTTTCCATTTCGGATTCGATGACCAGAAGGCGTTTCCGGGCGCGTTTGCCGCCAAGCTCAGCCATGGCCAGGGCATCCATCGCACGACAGATGCGAACTAGAACTACATCAACAAAACGGGTGCGCTCATTGGGTCGTCCCCAGCTTGACTCCCCAGCCAATAGCTCTTCGTTGAATTCGTCTGCCATCGTGACCTCTCTGAGAAACCGCGGTGTCCATCACAGCAGTGTGACAATGTAGGTGAGTATCAGCGAATGTCTGCGCTTTACGTCTGCGCGACCTGGAGCATCTCTTAGGCCGTCCATCCCCCATCGACTACAAACTCCGAACCGGTTGAATAGCTCGAATCATCCGATGCGAGATACAACACCAGGTTTGCAACATCGAGCGCCTCAGCAATACGCCCATTGGGAATTCGCGCAACTACAGCTCCGCGCACATCGGGGCTGATGTCTTCAAAAGTCTGCAACATCGGCGTGTCGATGATTCCGGGGTGAACAGAATTGACCCGCACCCCAAATGCCGCGAACTCTTTTGCTGCAGATTTGGTCATGCCGCGCACGGCCCATTTCGAGGCGCCATAGGCGTGAAACCCTGGTGTGCCTTGCAACCCCGCGATGGAGGAAATGTTGATAATCGAACCTGATCGTTGCGCCACCATATGCCGTCCAGCCGCTTGCATCCCCAAAAACACACCGGTTTGGTTGATAGCAATCACGCGTTCCCAATCAGCCAGCGTGGTGTCAAGAACGCCTCCCGCAGGGAAGATTCCGGCGTTGTTCACCAACACATCGATGCGTCCATGCATCTCGATTGCCGCGGCAACAACTTCGGCCCAATCCGCTTCCTTGGTCACGTCATGGCGGAGAAAGGTACAGCCAAGCCGAGCCGCGGCGGCATTGCCTTCAACTTCAAGCACATCAGAGATCACGACCTTTGCCCCGTGGCGCAGAAACAGCGCAGCTTCGGATTCACCCTGCCCTCGTGCTCCACCAGTGATGAGGGCGACCTTGCCAGCCAGACGTCCAGCGACCGTGGGGTGGGCGACGGTTGTATCTGAGCTCATAGTTTCTCCTTGAAGCGTGCCGGCTGGTGTCAAGCACACGAACTTTAACGAGACCAGAACACTTCTGCGAGTCGGTACCTTGCTTAGCCAACTTTGCGGGTTTGCCAGTTCGTCTCGGACAGCATCCAGGCATAGCCCACGGCCAGCGGCAAGCATGGTGTGGTGACTCTTGAACTCAACACCCCAGCCCTGGTCTTCCCGGCGGGATCATTTCTGATGTTGGCTTACACGAACCGCTACTTGGCGCTTGCCAACTTGATTCGCAGTCTGGTTGCTGAGTGGCAAGGCAAGCCTCATCAACGGATCGAGGCCCAAATTCGGGTGCTACGCCAACGGGTGAACATGATCCGTTTTATGCAAACCACTGCCACGGTTTCCATGCTGCTTTGCCTACTCAGCATGGCAGCGATCTATACCGAGAGTCGTTTTGGTGGGGCACTCTTCTTGGGTGGTCTCTCGGCAATGGCAATCTCGGTGTTGGCATCGGTGCTGGAGATTCAGCTCTCCACCAAAGCCCTCAATTTGCAACTTGAACTCATGGAAGAAGTGAGGGCCGACGGGGGTTCCAACGGTTCTTCTGCTCATTCGGGTTCGCGCGCATGAATCTGTTAGGGGCTCAAGTGCTTGTCTCATCCGGCCCCGGGGAATCATTTTGGCTTGAGGACGCCACCCTTTCTTTTGCCGACGGCCTTATCACCGGGATCAACAGAATCGATCCGTTACATCCCGTGATTGATACGCGTGCTGAGGGTATAGCGCAGTTAGTTCCGGGGTTTGTGGACATGCATTGCCACGGCGGCGGTGGCGGTTCATTTCCCACCGGTGATGTTGCCCAAGCCCGCGTTGCTTCGGCGTTTCATTTGCGACACGGCACCACGTCACTGATAGCGAGCTTGGTGACCGCACCACACTCGGAGCTGCTCGCCGCTTGTGAAAAGCTTGGCGTTTTGGTCGCCGAGGGGGTGCTCGCCGGGTTGCATTTGGAAGGCCCCTATCTCAGCCAACTTCGGTGCGGTGCGCAAGACCCACGCTGGCTACGCGATCCCGATGCCCAGGAAATCGCCGAACTCTTTGGGGCAGCTCGGGGCGCTATCCGCCAGGTGACCATTGCCCCTGAGCTTCCCGGTGCCATCGACGCCATCCGCCAAATCACTGCGTTGGGTGCTGTCGCCGCGATCGGTCATACAAACGCGCAAACGCATCACGTGCACGCAGCCATTGTCGCCGGTGCTCGTGTCGTCACCCATTTCGGTAACGCAATGCCGCCATTGCATCACCGGGAAGCCAACGCCACCGCGAGCATGCTCGCTGATCCTTCGCTGGTATGTGAACTTATTGTTGACGGTCACCATCTCAGCGAACCAATGTTCCACATCGCCGCACGTACCGCAGGTGCTGGACGTTGGGCGCTCATAACCGATGCCATAAGTGCAGCGGGACAACCAGATGGCGAGTATCCCCTCGGCTCACAGACCGTGTCGGTACAAAACGGCCAGGCACGGCTACCGGGCGATCGACAGGCACCTCTAGCCGGAAGCCTGCTCACCATGGACCAAGCCGTGCGAAACGCCATCCAGTGGGGCACGAGTCCGATCGACACATTCTTGGCAGCCTCTCTCACTGGCGCGACCACACTCGGTTTACCGCACGGCACCGGCCGAATCGCCATCGGCGCACCAGCAGACCTCGTTGGACTCAACGACGTGCACGAAGTAGTCGCCGTATGGAAGCACGGAATTCGAGTGTCGTAAACAAGAAAGGAAGGCGCCGTAAACGTCAAACCAGCCGCTTGAATCAGATCGAACGACTACTTCACCGTGATTTGTGGGGCTGGGTAGTTTGGTTTGGGGTTGGCATCGTTGGGGATCTCAATCCAAGAGAGCTTGGTGTCGTTGCATGTTTGGACAATCGGGAAGCGAAGCACACCAAGTGTTTTTGGAAACTGTGCGGTCATCGAAACGGTGCGGCTCCTTTCGGTGAATTTCCCATCGAACGCAACCACGCCATTGGCCAAACTCACCGTCACGTTCACTGGCCCTTTTGGATTGGTAACGGTTACCCCAGCCGGAACTTTGATCTGCAATTTTGTGGTGGGTTTCTGACCGCAGGCGTGACCAACGGTGAAACTCACCACCGTTTTAGAGCCCGCCTTTACTGCCGAGGGTTTTGGATTGATATGAGCCTCCGCGGGACCAGCTCCTAACCCAAGAAAGACCACCGGCAGCACGCAGACTCCCACGAGCAACTTCCTAAGCACTTGAGGTGTTGAAAGGC
>JAYSVF010000015.1:0-13949 GCA_043718695.1 Acidimicrobiia bacterium
AACGGCACAATGTTCAAAACACCCTGCCCCTTACGGACAAGATCAATGATTTCGCCATCCTCGCGAACCAGAAGTGGCGTGTCTCCCATAAGCACCAAATTGGCCGAAGCCATATCGCCGCCCAGGTGATCCCGTAAGTAGGTCACTGCGGTTCGGGCCGATTGCAGTGAAACACTGGCATCAAGCAAACTTTTAATGACCTTGAGTTCCAACAAATCGCTGTAGCTGTAGCGGCGCTGTGATCCGGAACCCTTCGCATCAGCAATAGACGGGCGAAGCAGGCTTGTACGTGCCCAGTAATCGAGCTGACGATACGAAATACCAACGATCGAACAAACCTGTGGCCCGCGGTAGCCAGGTTCAGAAACGGTCATGAGAAATCCTTGAGTAGTTGAACACGCCGGGGTGCGTTTTAGACGTAGGCCACAGACCCCTTGCAGCAAGCGAGCAACACTGGAGTAGTTACGTTGTTGTGATCAGGTTACGGATAGAAAGTCGCGCCGTCAACGGTTCTCAGCAAAAAAGTCTTCGCGCATAGCAATAATCCCAAGAACACACTAAGAACAGTCGGGTCGGCTTAGCGAAAATCTTCTGGATTGATGTCGTCAATAAACTTGCGGAACTCGTCAACTAACTCCTCGCCACCCTCGCCACGCTCCTCAGCTGGGGGAATAACACCTTGGCGGTCCAGAACCTCGTCATTGACAAAGATCAGTGCGCCAACTCGAATGGCCAAAGCAACAGCGTCAGACGGGCGACAGGAAACAATTTTTCGTTCGGTTCCCACGCTGAGGTGAAGCTCGGCAAAGTAAATCTGGTCGTGAAAATCGGTGATCACCACCTGATCCAGTGTGCCACCGCAGGCACTAATGATGTGTCCGAGCAGGTCATGGGTCATGGGTCTCGGTGTGGTGCGCTGTTCGAGCCCGTACTTGACTGCGGCTCCCTCTGGCAACCCAACGGCTATGGGCAGCACACGGCCGTCGGCAGCCTTGAGTTCCAAGAACGGTTGCTTCGTGACCTCATCGATACGCACGTCTACAAGTTCGAGTTCAACCACAGTGGAACATTACTGGGCTATGTCAACAATCGGAACCGCTTCGGATCGAAACGCCTCGAACAGACCCCGGAACAACACTCAGCAACGGGGCGTACTCCCGCCGCGGTCCACCACTAGCCAAGGTCAAAGGTGGTGCGCAGAACCTGACGCAACGTAGCTTCTCGAAGCTTCGCGCCCAACTCGTGCAGTTCAGCCAAATTGGCCAGCGCTTGCTGACGGGATCGTTCCTCTCGCCGGTACACCAGGGGCGAAACAACTTGAGCGTAGAAATCCGCTTCTCGATCAACGGCAGTGCGAAAAATTCGCAGATGACGAGGTTCAACGCCAAAGGCATGAAAACTCTTCGCTAGCTGGGCTGCGGCGAGGGCATCATCGTCGTAATAGACCGTACCCGCCACCGGACGGCCAACAATCAAACCGAACTGCTCAATTTGGCGAAGTTCATCCGCGCCCATACCGGCAGCCTTCGCCAGTTCGTCGAAGGTCATTCGTGTTTGCGAGGGGGCGAAACTCGCCGCTTGGGTTGGTGTGTCGGCTCGAAGGGGTGTCACATTGACTGCAGAACCAGCCCCATGGTCACCTTCGCCTGTTCCCGGGCCTGCTGGCACCGAGCGCAGATTTCCCCGCCGTCCCGAATCGTCGACAGCCGAGGAACTGCTCTCCTCTGGGACAGACCCCGTTGGCCGGAGCAACTCAGTGTTCAGACCGGTTGGTTCAGTCCCCATCGGATCGTTTTCAGCACGACCGTTGAGATAAGAAGCCGGCGTTTCAGATCTCACTCCCGATCCAGCCCCAGCACCTGCCTCTGCTCTGGCAATTGTGGAAGCAGAAGGCCTCGATGACGGATGGGCTTCGGATCCCTCAGGACCGTTCATGGAAGCAAAAGCCGTTGCTGCACGCCGCGCGAGCCCTGCTGGGTGACGACGCTCGCCCAACGCCGCAACAGGAGCCCCTCGCAAGGAACCATCACTGGTGTGATCCTCCGACCCATCCTCCCCGTCGGTACCTTCGGAGAGCGATGTTCCCGTGGCTACACCCCCGCGACGCGACCCATCACGAATCATCTGGGTAACTGGCGCCACCCGCTCAACGGGCTCCGGGCTGAGCAGGTCCTCTGCGGCGAAGAGACCCTCAGCTTCAGCGGCCGACAGCCGCGACTTAATCTCTCGAAGCGGAAGGTAGGTACCCTCCTGCTGCACAAGGATCCACCGCAGCCGTGCTGCGTGGCTGGGAAAAAACTTGCGATACCCCGAAGGTGTACGTTCCGGCGCAAGCAACCCTTGCTGTTCCAAAAAGCGAATCTTCGAGACCGTGAGATCAGGGAAATCGGGGCGCAGAAGATCCAGAAGTTCACCCAGGGCTAGGTAACCCTTGTTGTCCTGTTGTGGACCATCGATCACATCATCGCTCACGGGAATCTCAGCAGTTCGTTCTTAGTTTTTCAGCGTGACTGGGAAGACGGCCGCTTAGGCGTTTCCGGCAACTGAGCGCTCAGCGCTGAGGAAAACCAGGTGGAACTTGCCGATTTGCACTTCATCACCAGCATGAAGAGTTTGTTCTCCCACCCGTTGGGTATTGACATAGGTACCGTTGAGCGACCCCGCATCGACGAGCGTGTAGCCGTTTCCCACCCGCCGTACTTCCGCATGTCGTCGAGAAACGGTCACATCGTCAAGGAATATCTCTGCTTCGGGATTTCGCCCTGCCACAACCACATCGCGATCGAGAAGATACACCTGGCCAGAATCGGGACCTCGGTTGATAACAAGCGCGGCTGGCGCGGAATCGCTCGAACCCAGGGTCACATCGACAAGGTCACCATCGGGGAGGGTGGTGTGGAACGTTACGGTGAGGTCATCACCAACGGCAAGGAGTGATTGGCCGCACGCCGAGCAAAAATTTGCTCCGTCGGTGTTTTGATGACCACACTGGCTGCAAAACGCATTCGACATCGATTCATCCTCCTATTAACGCATCGTAGGCGGCGGCATCAAGCAGTTGGTCGTAGCCGGATCCGCCCAACCCGTCTGTTTCGTTTGAAACGTTTGAAACGTTTGATTCGGCCGCCAACTCGATCGTGCACAGCCAACCCCGCCCATACGGATCGGAGTTGATGAGATCCGGCGAGCCTTCAAGCTCAGCGTTGAACCCACTCAGTGTTCCCGATACTGGGGCGTAGATATCACTCACCGATTTCGTGGACTCCACCTCGGTGACGGTTGCACCAGCTACGACCAGCGTTCCCAATTTAGGCATTTGAACAAAAACGATGTCCCCGAGCGCATCCTGGGCATACTCCGTGATGCCAATCGTGGCGGTACGGCCATCAAGACGAATCCACTCGTGATCAGGCGAATAGCGAAGCTCAGCAGGAACACCCATGTGTTTACGCTAGCTCAGTACGCTGGAAAGTTCAGGGCAGTCGACCGAAGGTATTTCACCAGCGCAGAACGTGTTCGAAAGACCAAAGTGCAACACCACGTCGAACTCGGAAACTGGTGTGGTCAAGCAGCACTTACGCACCTATGACGGGCGTTTGGCCCGCCCTTCGGCCAGTGCCGTTTTTGCCATCGGGAGGTATCCGGCCGTGGCCACGAAACTCATCAAAACCGAAGGAATGACCACAATCCAAGCCGCGACGCGAAACACGTCGGCAGCGGCAATGGTCGATTTGCTGAGCAAAAAGAGTGGGAAGGCAATCATGAGCCCCATCGTTGCCGCTTTGCCCGACCATTGGACATCAATCCTTCGAGCGCCACCCGCAGCAAGGGCAAGCACCGCTAAGGAGACCACAACTTCTCGCGCCACAATTACCAAGCCGAGCCACCGTGGAATTGAACCGTCAACGATGATCGAGATGGCTCCAACGGCGAGCAGTATCCGATCAGCGGCTGGGTCAAGAATCTTCCCGAGCGTTGAAACCTGATTGAACTTGCGTGCGTACCAGCCATCTACCCAATCGGTCCCGCCGATAGCGGCAAGCAACACAGCCGCCTGCAACCGATTGTCTTTACCGAACAGCAACCAAACAAACACGGGTACTAAGAGCAGGCGAAAGAGCGAAAATAGGTTGGGAACGGTGAAGATGCGGTCGTCACCCGATCGTTTGGTACTGGTGGCGTTACTCACGACGGGGAGCATACAGACGTAGTGAGCGTCGGGTTTGCTGCTCCTGCCAAGCCAGCGAGCCGAGGCATGCGACCAAAGGCATGACCAATCCTGGTTAGAACGCGGACCGAGTTAACTACCTCGATAGCTCTACGGTAAGAGGCTCGCCCAATTCAGTGGCAAGTTCGTTTCGGAGGCGGCGCACTTCATTGGGCTGATCGGCAAAGGAGTAAGAATGTGCTCGTTCGGCTGAAAGCGCAACGCCTTTTCCCAGCCACAGGTCAGCGACACGATCGCCCATGCGTTTGGCAAAGACTTCCGCACCACTTTTTGGTGTTTCGGCCAGAATGGCAAAGATTCGCCTATCGCTGCGAACATCGACCAAACCAAGCCGGTCTGTTGTTCGTGCGGTGCTGCGCAACAGGGTGCCCAGTTGACTGAGTGCCTGGGTGCGAACCGTCGACTTTAACGAAGCCAACGATGCAGATGCGATATCCAGTACCACGATCGAAAATGTTGTTCCGTAGCGTTGGGACCGTGCCATTTCGATATCGAGGTCGTTGAAGATCTGTCTCGTGGAGGCGCAACCGGTTTCGTAATCAAGATGATGACCAAATGAAGCAACGCTGATCGCCCCACGGAATCGTTTGAGTGCATAGGAACCAAGTACGCCGAAGGCAAAGAATGAGGCACCGCGAAGGGTTACGAGCCGAGCGACCGAGGGAGACCCCACCACATCTACCGCTGGGAGTCGAGCGACTCCGTAGGCCAAGGTCGCTGCTGCTGCTGCAACGATTCCGCCGATCAGTTCGAAATACACAATCGACGCAAAGATCCCAAGAAACAACACGGTCGCCAATATTTCGATCGGATCAACACCACGCGCAATTTGACTTACCGCCAAGAGCGCCAAAACCGCTACGGCAAGCACTACTGCCGAGGTTGAACCTACCCGAGCGGGTTTGTCTCTCCGCTTATCCGTAGTGACCATCGTCGCGCCTTTCGTGCACTGAGTGGGAGGTTTCGTTCAGTTTCGATGTCTCGATGAGCGAACGAACACGGTGCATCACCTGCTCAGGTTACCTAGGCGTGGGATGATCGGTGGTGATGGGGAAATGGTTTGATACGCAGCCACGCAACCACACCGGTCCCCGTTCGAGTGAACCGGTTTCTCCGGCGTTGGTTGCTGCCCGCCGTTGGGCCGCAGTGCTCGTTGGCTTACCGATGCTTCCCGTCATTTTGTTGTCGCAGCGGGGGCTCACTCACGAGGCAAGCTGCATCGCCGATGTTGCCACGCCTTTCAGCGTTCTGGCTGTGCCAAACGATGATCCAATCGTTTCGAGTGCAATGGTGTTGGATCGCGACACACCGATTCCCAAGACTTGCGAGGGAGTTGACTTCGCACCGCAAATAAGTCCACAAGGGGCCGGAAAGGTGATGGTGTTGTTGCCAATCTCCAACACCACCGCCCAAACCTGGAGAGCCAGTGTGTTGCTCAAAGTCAACTCCGATACCACGGCGGTGGCAGTGGGTGAGGTGAAGCCCGGCGGAACAACCGTAGGCAAAGTATTTGTGGACGTTCCGGCAACCGAGACCACGATCACCGCACAGCTAGTGATAGGACCGTAGTGGATTCTAAGCGCGCAGTGCTTGTAACAGCGGCATTACTCCCGAGCCGATGTGGCCAACGGAATCAAGCATCATGGCGTGATCTCCTGCGAGGTGACGAACGATAGTTGTCGAAAATCCCATCGACTCATAAGCCAACAACTTCTGGGTGACCGTTCGGGCGCTTCCAAAAAGCACGCGGTCTGGGCTGAGACCGCGATAGGAGTTCGAGAGAATCGCTTCGACCGCAGCACGTGCCTGCGCATCGGTTTCGGCCACCAAAATATTGCGACGCAACACAGCCTTTGAGGTACGTCCGTTGGCTTGAGCGGCGCCAAGGTATCGCTGCAGCTCATCGGTGAGTTCCTCATCGGAGCAGCGGGTATCGGAGATCCATGCGTCGCCGAGGCGCCCGGCTCGTTCCACAGCAGCGCCTCTTCGACCTCCAATCCAAATCGGAATTGGGGTCTCAGGCAATGGCCCCACCCCGACATTGTCGAGCCGGTGATATCGACCGTCAAAGGTAACGCTTTCACCGTTCAAAAGTCGGCGGACGATTTCCACAACTTCATCGGTGCGAATTGTTCTGCTTTTCAGGGCCATGTTGAAGGCCGTGAATTGCGCCTCGTTGTCACCAATCGCAAAGGCTGCGATAAAGGTTCCTTCACAAAGCGCGCTTAGTGTTCCGAGTTGTTCGGCGAGAAGGATTGGGTTGTAAAACGGGGCGAGAAACAAGCAGCCGACGGGCATCGTACCGGTCACTGCCATCAACCGGGCTAGGAGCGGAATGGGGCTAAAGGCGTTGATGGGCACCGCATGTCGATCACCAACCAGCAGAAGATCCATTCCTGCGTCATGGACTGCTTGTGCCGCTTCGATGAAGTTGAGCGCTTGGCGTTTAGGTCGAAATTCTTCTGGCGGTGTCGACAAAAACCCACCGGGCGGCAAGTTTCGTTCCTCCCGTTGAAAGTCGACTTCTTCGCGATCGGTTGGGTAAACAAAGCGAAGAGAGGCACCTAACTCCATCGGGACCCAATCAGTAACCGAGCATCGAAGAACACTGACAGATTCTAGAACTGACGCTGGGCCAGACAAAAGGGAGACACAAGGGCGGACAAGGGCCAGATAAATGAGGAGGCCCGACCGGCTAGTTACTCCGATCGGGCCTCCTCTTTGTGATCACGCTTCGCCCTGCTGGCGGGCGCTCTCGGTAAACAATCCGCTATCGAGTGAAAATTAGATCACGTTGACAATCACGCTTATCTCAGCGCTGAGTGCTCCAGCGATTCCTTTGATCTTCACCGTTGAGGTGCCCGGTACGGCGGTTGCATCGGCTTCAAACGTGAGGGGCACGTTGGTTCCCACGGCTGAACCAATGGTGAGCTTGACGCCAGCGGGTAGCGGGGACGAAGCGATTCCGATAGTCCCGTTGAATCCTCCCTTGGGCACAACAGACAGGTTCACGAGAATCTTGTTGTTGGTGGTGTTCCGAACAAGATCGACTCTGTTAGGTGTGGCGCTGAGTCCAAAGCCAGCCGGTTCGCCCACGTTCAGTTCAACCACTACTTGACGAGTGAATTGGCCATTTACGCCAGTCACCGTCAACGGATAAGTGCCGATTGGAGTGAGGGAGCCAACCGTTACAGTGAGCGTTGTCCCCGTTTGGGATGAATTCGCTGAGAACCTCGCCGATGCACCAACGGGGATACCTTGCACATTGAACGTGACGTTGGGCCTGTTCGTAGTTGCGGCTAGATCGATTCTGAACGTGGTTGAAGCCCCGGTGCGGACCGATCGAGTCGTTGGATTGGCGATCATGGCGAAGTCTGAGATGGAAACTACCGTGAGCGCTACCGCCGCAACTCTCTGGGTGTTTCCGGCAGTGGCGGTGACCGACATTACATAGCGACCAGACGGCGTGGAGCCCGAAGGCGTGATGTAAAGATTGGTGTTTGACGTCGTGGGGTTCGGCGCAAAATTGAATGCGGCTCCGTTGGGAACACCGGCAACGGCCAGGGTTACTGGTCCGTTGTAGCCAGCCGAGCGATCGATCGAGAAACCAAAGATTGCCGTATCACCGTTTGCTGCACTGCGTTCTGTGGCGTCTGCTCTGAGACCGAACACTGGAGCGGCGGGGATGGTTGCTGGGGGCTGGGTTACGGGAGGCTGCGTAACAGGCGGTTGCGTAACCGGTGGGATAGTGGCCACGGGGCCATCGACAACGAGCCGGAACAACGCCGTACGACGACGTGAGCCAGAGGTAGCGATCAGCTTGTAAACACCGTTGCTCGTGGGTGCGTTGTTTGGCACGATGAGCTCAAGTTGGTAACGGTTGGTTCCTAGCGTGACGATTTCCGCATCGATGTAGCTGGGCACATTGTCGATGTCGAAACGGGGAATTGCTTTGAATCCGCGCACGGCTTGCACGAAGAGTGGAAACACCGCTCGTTGGCCGGAGGAGACTCGAATCGAATCCGGTGAAACGATGAGGGTGAAATCAGGCCCTACTCGTCGAACTTTCCGAGCCGCTTCGGCTGGATTGTTTGTTGTGACCGCGAGGCCGGTAAAGGCTATGAGGGCACTGAACGCAACAGCGAGTGCTTTGCGTTGGCGACCGGCGCTTCGGCTCGGCGCATGACCGGTGGTGCTTTGCGATTTCGCGTTCATGGGTTGCTCCTCGGTGTGCAGGTGGTGGTGATTCCCTGAATTGGGGAAGTGCAGGGCTTGTTACGGTTTTCACTATGGGTGTTGCGATCATCGGGCTACGGTGAGCGATGAGTGGATCGCAAACCAGTACTTCGATACGGTCTATTTGAACGAATCGTTGTGATGACCGTATGAGCGTTCAGCAAGGAATTCGCAAAGTTCATTGCCTGCAGACTTCACCCGTCCTCAGCGGGAATCCTGGCATCGAGGCGAGTTGGTTGATCGTAAGGTCTGCCGAAGTTCGCCGGAGGAATGGCTCTCGAAGTCGACGGTTTGGTTGATGGTTGGGTTCGTCGTTTGGGTTCCGCGTGGCTACGGTAGAGGCATGGCTTCTGAATCCCCCGCAACTCCCCTACCAACCCCCACCTTTGCCGTAGATGCATGGGATGTGGTTGCCGGTTTTGAGGACTTCACCGATATCACTTACCACCGAGCAAAGGCCCATGGCACCGTGCGAGTTGCCTTTAACCGCCCCGAGATTCGTAACGCCTTTCGTCCACGCACGGTTGATGAATTGTTCCGTGCGCTTGATCATGCCCGCATGACGACCGATGTTGGCTGCGTTTTGCTAACGGGCAATGGTCCTTCGCCTCGTGATGGTGGTTGGGCGTTTTGTTCCGGTGGGGATCAGCGCATTCGCGGTAAAGATGGATATCGCTATGCCGAGGGTGAAACGAAGGAGAGTATCGATCCGGCGAAAACCGGGCGCCTTCATATTCTTGAGGTGCAGCGCCTGATTCGCTTTATGCCAAAGGTAGTTATCTGCGTGGTTCCGGGCTGGGCGGCTGGGGGTGGACACAGTTTGCACGTGGTGAGCGATCTCACCCTGGCCTCGCGCGAGCATGCCCGGTTCAAACAAACCGATGCTGATGTGGCGAGCTTCGATGGTGGATTTGGGTCGGCGTATTTGGCTCGCCAAGTGGGTCAGAAGTTTGCTCGTGAGATCTTCTTTTTGGGTTCTGAGTACACCGCGGAGGACGCTTACCGGATGGGCATGGTCAACAAGGTGGTTGACCATGACAAGCTCGAAGCCACAGCACTTGAGTGGGGCCGGATCATCAATGCCAAGAGTCCTACCGCACAACGGATGCTGAAGTTTTCGTTCAACTTGATTGATGATGGGCTGGTTGGTCAGCAGGTGTTTGCGGGAGAGGCAACCCGTTTGGCTTACGGTACCGACGAAGCAGCTGAAGGTCGTGATTCGTTTTTGGAGAAACGCGATCCTGATTGGTCGAAGTTCCCGTGGCATTTCTAATGCGCGCTGAGCTTTAGAAGTATGCGGTACCGGTAGTGAACTGATTCAGCGGAGCAATCATTTAACCGCTGTCGTTCTTGCTGCGCTTCATCGTTGTGGTGGGCCGGAGGGCATTGCATCAAGCGAGTTTGGAAAACTAACCGCTCGCTTACTGCGAAACAGAGTCGCTAGTCCATGCCACCGACGCGTTGATTGCGACGGTTATAGCGTCTTCAATTGCGTTGTCTTTGAGGGCGAACACGACGTTCTCTCCTTCAGTACGTTGGGCGATTACCGCGCAGACACAACCTGCAGCCATGCCGTAGACCGATGACGCAGTGAACACGGTGGCCGCTTCCATTTCGAAGTTGAGGATGCCGAGCGAGCGGTATTCCTCGGTCATGCCTCGGAGTCTGCGGAGCAGTATGGGGTTCGCAGAAGAGGCGCTTCGTTCCTGGCCTTCGAAGAACGTATCAACCGAAGCCGTTATCCCTACGTGGTGGGCGATTCCTGCCAGGCGCGCCGCTTTGGAGAGTTCCACGGTAAGAAAGGGGTCGGCAACGGCCGGGAATTCAACGGGCGCAATATCAAGGGCGGATCCTTGTCGGCGTAATGCTGCGGAGGAAACAATTACGGATCCGGCGAGAACGTGAGGTTGGATTGATCCGGTCGTGCCGACGCGAATGATGGTGCGCATACCAAGTTGGGCGAGCTCGTTGAGCACGATGCTCGCGCTTGGTCCGCCCATTCCTGAGGTGGCACAAATGACGGGTTTGCCGTTGGGAAGGGTGGCCATGTAGGCGTTCAGACCGCGATTTTCTGACAGTACAACAGCATTGGTGAGCCGGTCGTGCGCTATGTGTGCTGATCGATTTGGGTCACCAGAGAGCAACACCAGGGTGGGCGTCTCCCTGCCGGGCACCGAGCCGTTCGGCGAAAGATCGTTGATGCCAAATCCAATGTGATATTGCCGTTCTGCCATACGCCAGCCTACGCTGATGGACTGGTGCCGGTACAATTTCCTGATGGCATCGTTGCAGGCAAATGGAATCACCATCGAGTACGAGATTCAAGGAACGGGCACGCCGCTGCTGCTGATCATGGGACTCGGCGGGCAGCTCACCAGTTGGTCTCCCGGGTTTGTGGAGGAATTCGTGTCCCGTGGTTTCCAGGTAATCACGTTTGACAATCGCGATAGTGGTTTGAGCACAAAGGGCACGATGAAACCGGCACCGATGGGTCGGCAAATTTTGGCGTCATTCTCTCGACGGTTTTCGAAGTCTGAATACTTCCTGAGCGATATGGCCAATGATGCAGCAGGATTGCTCGATGGCCTAGGTATCGAATCTGCGGATGTGGTTGGCATGTCCATGGGGGGCATGATTGCTCAGTCTCTGGCGATCGGCCATCCCAAGAAGGTACGTTCGCTTACCTCAGTCATGTCTACGACGGGCAACAAACGAGTGGGGCACATTGGGCTCAAGGTCATGCCCAAGCTTGCCAAACTCACCGCCGGCAACGAGTCAACGTACCTTGATCGCACCGTTTCGATTTTTCGAATCGTTAGCGGTTCAAGTTTCAATGAGGCAGAGTCGCGAGCTATGGCCCAGGTTGACCTAGCGAGGAGCTATTGCCCTGATGGAACGGCTCGTCAAACGGCTGCGATTATGTCGAGCCCTAATCGCACTGCACAGCTTCAGGGATTGCGGGTTCCCACGCTGGTCATTCACGGGATGGAGGATGTGCTGGTGGTGCCCTCGGGTGGGATTGCTACGGCAAAAGCGGTGGCGAACGCCCGGTTGTTGGTGTTTCCCGATATGGGCCACAACTTGCCGAGAAAGCGACACGCCGAGATCGCCGAAGCGGTTCTCGAAAACTCGCAGCGAGCAACGCCGCATGTCTCGGGCGCAGAACAAACCAATGCGCTCGAAGCGCTCCTTCATTCCTAACCCGCAACTCGAAGCGGACACGAGCGAACCATTTTGGCGTTCGTCCCTCACCAGGACCGCCGCGGATCACGCGAGAAATCGTTTGGCTACGGTCGAACTTAAGCTGCCAACGCAGCGGAAAACACGAAGGGCGCCGATCTTTCGACCGGCGCCCTCTGCGTTGTTCAGATCAAGTTGGTTTAGACAACGTGCACGTTAGCGGCGTTGGCACCCTTAGGGCCTTGCGTCACTTCGTACTCAACTTTGTCATTCTCGTTAAGACTCTTGTAACCATTTCCGGCGATTGCCGAGAAGTGGACGAACACGTCTGGTCCGCCATCATCCTGCGTGAGGAAGCCGAAGCCCTTTTCGCTGTTGAACCATTTTACGACGCCTGTTGCCATTGTTTTGTAACTCCTGTGTTGATTCTGATCGGGACCTGATCAGCGGTGACTCATGAAGACGTTAACCACTAAAAGAGGTTTCGATCGGAAGGCCAACTTCAGCCATGCGTCTCTCGTTATCCTAACCAGACCTTTTGGGTCGTACACTCAAAAGTGCCCTACGTCACAGATTTTTCGTTGAATTCTGCAGCAAACCTCGATTTTTACTACCAAAACGACCAAAAACCGGCTCTTTCGTGCACTGAGTGAATGATGTCAACGGCTTTCTCCACGGCTCACTAACGGACGCAAGACGGGGAGCTTTTTCCCAATTACGCCCTAGGGTCAGCCAGAAAGGTTGCTTTGGCTTCAAATCGTTTCCGGCCATAGTGTGACCCGCACGATTTTAGAGTGACAGGTGTGTCAACAACTAAAAGTGAAAGCGAAGGAGTACTTCATGGGTATTTGTGATGGACGGGTAGGAATTGTTACGGGCGCTGGTCGAGGCATTGGCCGCGAACATGCGTTGTTGTTGGCCAAAGAGGGTGCATCAATCGTGGTCAACGATCTTGGTGGCGCACCAAACGGCGATGGCCACGATCTCACCCCGGCACAAGAGGTTGTGGCAGAGATTGAGGCTATGGGTGGTGCAGCGGTAGCCAATGGTGACGATGTGAGCAGCTGGGCCGGAGCAGAGCGGATGGTGCAACAGGCCGTCGACACGTTTGGTGATCTCCACATTTTGGTGAACAACGCAGGAATCCTGCGTGACCGCATGCTTGTGAACATGAGCGAAGCCGAGTGGGATGCCGTCATACAAGTTCATCTCAAGGGCACGTTCGCCCCGGCGCGCCATGCCGCAGCGTATTGGCGTCAGCGTTCCAAAGCCGGCCACGAAGTTGATGCACGAATCATCAACACCACTTCGGTTTCAGGCATCTACGGCAATCCCGGTCAAACGAATTACGGCGCTGCGAAGATGGGGATCGCGGCCTTCACAATTATTGCCGCACAAGAATTGGCTCGCATTGGCGTCACCGTAAATGCCATCTCTCCCGGGGCCCTTACCCGCCTCACGGAACCACTTCGAGCGGAGCCCGTAACGGCAGCCGATGTCGAGGCGACCGGCCCTCAGTGGATTGCTCCGATTTGCGCGTGGTTGGCTAGCCCACTTTCACGCAACGTCACTGGCCGGGTGTTCCAGGTTTATGGAAACGACATTGCTATTGCCGAGTCTTGGCACAAAGGACCAACGGCAGTGAATCACCTCGATCCAGAATCGCTTACTCCCGTAGTTGCTGAGTTGATGGCCGCTGCGCGCCTCAATGCCGATATGGGCGGATTCGATGTCGAAGGCCCGGGCCGCCCAGGACGCACGATTTAGTTTCCAATTCCACAATGTCGTTCGGTGAGCGGATTTGTGTCGACTTTGACGCAAATCCGCCCCATTCAAACTAGTACGTCCACGTAGCAAGGGGGTCCTGGTGCTTCCCCCATCGAGAAGGTCAAATCATGGCTCTACACGTTGCACCGCTTCTCGACCCGCAGTTTTGTGCTGTGGCCAATATGGAGTGTCAGGAAATGGCGTTGCGGATGGTTGGTGGAGGTAACGGTTCGGGTGGGCACGGGCCGGTGATGGCACCCATTGCTCCCCTGCCAGTTGATTGTTAAATCTCGACCGGCTGGCAGATCTCCTACAGGAATCGGTGGGGGTCGATTGTGGGGTTTGCAAAACATCGGGCTGTTTTTGCGATTGAATCGGGGACGTATGAATGCTCAGCCTTCCGATGCCACGCCCTCTTCTCATCGCTTGGCGACGAACGCATCCTCGCCGAGCTTCACCTCGAAGGCGATCCGATGGTCGAATCGGTCAAGCCGATCCTTGCGCCCTACAAGTTGGTCAGCCGCGAGCTCCATCCGCA
>JAYSVF010000141.1:0-25114 GCA_043718695.1 Acidimicrobiia bacterium
AGCTGATGCGTTTCTACGGCGTTCGCACGGCCATTCGGATTGGCTCCTGCGGGGCGCTTCTGGAATCGATCGCCCTGCGCGACATTGTGATTGCCCTAAGTGCACATACTACATCGGGGATGAACCGGCGCTTCTTTGGTGGCCTCGATTACGCCCCAACCGCGAACTTCGAATTGGCATCCGCCGCCAATCGCATCGCAGCCGAACAAGGGCTCCGTGCCCACACCGGCCCCATCCTCACCAGTGACGCCTTCTACGATGACGACGTTGCCACCTTCGATCTCGTTGCAGCCCACGGGACGCTCGCCGTAGAGATGGAAGCCGCCGCCCTTTACACAATTGCCGCCCGGGAAGGTGCCCGCGCATTGTGCATGGCCACCGTGAGCGATCACTTGAAAACCCACGAAGTCATGACCTCCGACGAACGCCGAATCGGCTTCGCCAACATGGTCACCCTCGCCCTAGAAACCGCCCTCGCCACGCAGCGTTAAGGCCGAACCTGTGGGATTGGGTGGTTGTTAAGCACCCAATCCCAGCACGCTATGTTCGCTTAGCTATTCGCGCGAGCGCGGATTAAACCCGGTGGCGGGAGGCGGCGCAGAGAACGGCTTTGAACGAGGCGTTGATGATGTTGGGATCTTGACCGACTCCCCACAGCACGCCTTCGGGGCCGGTGGTTTCCACGTAGCAAACCGCGGTAGCATCGGCGCCGGCTGAAGCGGAATGTTCGTGGTAGTCCACTACATCAATCACTAAGCCGAGTTCGTTGCGGATGGCGTGGACAATGGCGTCGATTGGTCCGTTACCTTCGCCGTGGATCGTTTTATGCTCGCCGTCAATAAGCACTTGGGCTACGACCCGGGCCCGATCACCGTGTTCAGTGGTGGAGTTCGTGGTCTCATGCGTCAGCAGCGAAATTTCGGGTTTGTCGGGAAGATAGGCCCCCTGGAACGTCCCCCACATCTCCGCCGGCGAAATCTCCGTGCCGGAATCCTCGGTGATGTGCTGAATCATTTTCGAGAACTCAACCTGCAAACGACGGGGCAGCACAAAGCCGTGTTCGGCCTCCATGATGTACGCCACGCCACCCTTACCGGATTGCGAATTCACCCGAATAACCGCCTCATAGGAACGACCGACGTGGGCCGGATCGATCGGCAAATACGGCACACCCCACTCTTCGTAATCGACCGGATGCGACAGCGCCGCGAAGCCCTTCTTAATAGCGTCTTGGTGCGAACCGGAGAATGACGTGTAGACCAAATCGCCCACATAGGGATGACGTGGATGTACGGGCAAACGGTTGGCGTACTCCGTCACTCGGCGCAGATTGTCGATATTGGTAATGTCCAACTCGGGATCAACACCTTGGGAGAAAATGTTCAACGCCACGTTGATGACATCGAGATTTCCCGTGCGCTCACCGTTCCCAAACAGCGTGCCTTCGACCCGATCAGCACCAGCCATGAGACCCAGTTCCGCCGCGGCCACACCCGTCCCCCGATCATTATGCGGGTGAAGTGAGAGGATGATGGTTTCGCGATTTGGCACGTTGCGCAGGAAGGTCTCTATTAAGTCCGCATAGATATTCGGTGTGGACATTTCCACCGTTGCTGGCAGGTTCATAATCAGCGGCCACTCTTTGGTGGGCTTGATGACATCGGCCACGGCGGCGCAGATTTCCAACGCGTAATCGATCTCGGTTCCCGTAAACGATTCGGGCGAGTACTCGTAACGAATCTCCTCGCCCTGCGTCATCTGCGATTGCTTCACCAAACAGTACGCGGCAGCATCGGTGGCGATCTTGGTGATTCCAGCTTTGTCTTGGTTGAACACCACGCGACGTTGCAGCGCGGAGGTGGAATTGTAGAAGTGCACAATCGCACGGGGCACTCCGGCGAGGGCCTCATAGGTGCGGTCGATCAACTCGTTGCGGCACTGCACCAAGACCTGGACGGTGACGTCTTCGGGGATCAGATCTTCTTCGATTAACAGTCGGCAGAAATCAAAGTCGGGTTGTGAGGCGCTGGGGAAACCAATTTCGATTTCCTTGAAACCCATCGCAACCAAGGTCTCAAACATGCGCCGCTTGCGAGCCGGGTCCATGGGATCGATGAGCGCCTGGTTGCCGTCACGAAGGTCAACGGAACACCAGAGAGGGGCCTTGGTGATGCGTTGGTTCGGCCAGGTGCGATCGGCAAGGGGAACCGCTGGGTAGGGGCGGTACTTGCTGAAGGGCATTGGTTTGATGGTTGCAGGCTGCGGGGGCATGGTGCTCTCCGAAAGTTGAGTTGTTGCTTTGGTAGGTGTACTTGCTTACTGAAGAAACGTTTGTTGCTGGTGAATGTTCGGCTCTAACCGACGGCTGACGGGTTTGCGTTTGGTCACTTGTTGGCAATAGTTACCGACAAGTGACCAAACCCATTCGATACTCGTGAAGCACGGGCGGAAACCCGGGAAACAAAAAGACCCCTGGCCTCTAGGGCGCAGGGGTCTCGGCGAGCACCGATATGGGGCGCTCGCCTACATGAGAAGAAGGAGTCCGGTGAAGGTCATGTTCTGATCCTGACAGTGCACGTGGCGATCGGTCAAGCAGTTTATTGCAGAAATGAAGCCCAACCGAAGCACCACAATCGAGTTTTAGGCTCCACAGCAACATCAGGTTGAACCAAGCGGCATGAAGTTCCGCTCACTAGTGTCCTGTGCCAGAGAAAGTATGAATATCTCCGGGCCCTACAGCAACTCACCAAATGAACTTACCAAATCCCAATTTCGAGTGTCCCAGACAACCATCACAATTGGCGTTGACAACGGCTTTAGGAGCGGTGAGGCTGAATCGATGCGTTACCGAACGACCAAAAAGAACCGCTACCGACTGGGGCTGTTGGTGATCCTGGCAACGGCGATCGGCACGCAACTCGCCCCGCAAACAACTCTGGCCGCAACTGAGCCTGAATGGCTGACGGTCCTGAACCTGTACCGTGCCTCTGCTGGCATAGACGCGGTCACCGAAAACCCCACCGCTAGCCAAGGGTCGCTCGCGCACAGCCAGTACCTCCTACAAAATCGCGTCATGGGTCACGGAGAAGAACCCGACCTGCCCGGCTACTCAGCCGAGGGCGTGCGGGGAGGCGAAACCGGGAACGTTGCAAGCGGATTGGGCGCCAAAATCGGCCAACGCGCAACGATTGAAATGTGGATGACCGCCCCATTTCACGGTTTAGCCATGATGGCCCCGAACTCAAAGACCTACGGATACGCCCTAACTACGAGCGGAACCCGTTGGGCATCAACGCTGTCATATGGCTGGGACAGCTACAAGGTACCTGGCGACGAGAGCACCGACCCACTGAAGCTGGCAGTTGACGCAGTGGAACGTGCGCATCCCGACCTATCCAACACATCCATGAATGCATCACTCAGGGGCTCGACCATCGTGGTGAATTTCTCGGGACGACGATTCGTAGTTTCCGGCGAATCTGTCCGCGAATTGCAGCCAGGCGAGGCACCGTATCCAACCGTCGTTTGGCCAAGCAATAAAACTGCGGTCCCGTTGGTTCGCTATGCCGGTTCAGAGTGGCCCGATCCAATAACCGCCTGCAAAGGCTGGTCCTCAAATGCCGGGCTCCCGATTCTGATCCGTAGAAGTGTCCCTACCAAGGTGGTCACCGCTACCGTGACCGATACAAACGGCGCGCCGCTACAGGTTTGCGCAATTGACTCCAGCACCTACAGAAACCCGAATCCCGATGACCAGGAGTACGCCGCCGAAATCCTGAAAACCAATGCGATCGTTATTCCAAAGAATCCCCTATTACCCGGGCGTTCCTACCGCGTGCGTGTCGAATTGGCCGATAGCGACTTGAGCATTGAGACTCTCGACTGGGTTTTCAGCACAACCACCGATGGGTCCATCAAACTGCCACCCGGAAGCCCAATGGAGGGACGAGCAACGCCAGGCGCTCCCTTCCAGCCGGTCAGAGCGCAGGCAACAACGCCCTCGGCAGCGAAAACCGTTAAGCCACCCGTCAAACCTGTGGCTAAGAAGACCAAGAAGTAAGCGCCTTTTCAAAGAACCGCTTGATGGTTCCCACGGTTTGATCGGAATTGAAGTTCCAGGCTTATCGCGTAGGGCAGCTTAAACAGCAAAGAACCATTTGCGACTGTTGAAGAGCCGTGTGCCCTGATTTACCCTAGACGACGGCGGGTTGAGCGAGCAGCGAACGCCACTTGCCCAGGGAGAGCTGCAATTTCACGCCGGAAAGTCCGCGGCGGAGGGTTTCTTCGGGGACGAGATCAGCGATTTGGCGTTGTACTTCGTAGTGGTGCCCTGCTGCTTCGAAGAGGGGGCGTCGAAAGGCCACTTGCTCAGGGGATGCAGGTTCGCCGACGAAACCGAACAGTTCAAAAGCCATGGTGAGATCGTGGATAACCGGGGCTCGTCCGAAGAGCGAGGCACGCTTGGTGGCCACGCCGAGACAACCCAAAATCACGTCGTGCTCGTTCTCGCCTTCGGCCAGATTGAGTTTGCCGTGGAACCGATTGCCCAGCTTGAGCGCATAACCCTGTCCAGGCCCCGGGCTACCCAATTTGTCACCTCGAGGCTGATGCACCGCCAAATCCGCCGGACGATCAGCAAGCCATTCAGCCGCGGGAGGAAGATGCTCCCCGTCCCGATAGGCGCCAACGGTAGCAACAGGAGTGAACTTCGGGGCAGACATGGTCCTTCCAGTTTGTCACAAGTCGCTACGAGCGAACGGGCTTGAAAGTCGTGTCAGCCGACGACCACCGGTTGCCGTTCATGAACGGTGATGGACATCCGTCGCGAAGTTAAGCCAGTTCGCGTGCCCGAAGCGACCGCCGGTGCACCATTCCAGGTCCATTGCACGAAGTTCCAGTCGGCACGATAACGAAGGTACATGGTCGTTCTGTAGGTTCGAGCTTGCTTGAAAGTCACCCAACAGTTGGGACCGACCCTCATGGCTTCTCTTGCCTGTTTACGGCTTGTCACTCCAGGCCCTGACGTTGTACAGGTCGTTCGTCTGCCGACACCATCGCCAGCATCAAAGTAAACAGCAATAGGCTTGGCCCGCAGAATTATCGTTGCACAGTCAAGGTTTCCGCAAGCAGTCAAGGGTATCTCTTGCGTCCTATTGAATTGATCGTCGGTAACCCCGTAAAAGAACGCCACACCAGGTAGGGGGGCCTCTGTCGAAGGTCGAGGCCAGAGGGACGGGGTAGGTTTTTGGAGCTTGACTAGCTCGCGCCCAACCTGCCTGGCTACCATTCGGTCAAGATCGGGCGCTGGCGGTTGCGGAGGACAATCCCTCGTGCATTTTCGGATTGTTCGCATCAGTCTTGTGCCGCAAGAAACGTCAATGATCTGCTCCATGTGGTCGTACACTTCTTTTGATTTTCGCTTGCCGTCTTTTGGGTCGACGAACCAAACAGTCCGAGTAACTGGCGTCTCTGGACCCCTCTTTTCATACCTAGGGACGCCAACACAACCATCCGTCGAATCGGCCAAATCATCAAGTCCAGCCAGCGATGAGTTGCCATAGCTAGTTGGATCAATCTCCAGCAGAATCGGTGCGTCAAAGTCCACATCCTCGCCGTCACTGTCTTGAAACTTCACGTTGGAACTCGTCCCCGTTTTGGAGACGGTCTTATCCGCAGCTCGAGACGGAGAGCTGATGGCGACAGCACCCAGCGCTGTTACCAAAGCCAGTTGGGCGGCCCAACGCCAAAAAGGTTGTTTGAACCGAAGGTAACGGCGCCAGGCGCGTTTGGAAATCACTTCAGTATGCTCCCACTCTCACTCCGTGCGCACAAGGGGTAGAGCTAGCGACGACGAAAGGTCGCCTCGACCAATCACCTCTTTGGCAGCCGGTACTGTTTGGCGGGGAGCAGTCGATGACACAGCTGGGAAAACCTATTGCCATGGGGTCGCGCTCCGTTATTCATGAGTGGGGCGATGGGGCCGTTGCCAAGGTGCCGAAGGATTCCACTCCTGAGGGGTGGATGCGCTTTGAGGCCAATTACACGTCGGCGTTACACAAGTGCGGGGCCCCGGTGCCGGAGGTGTTTGGGGTCGAAGTCGTCAACGGGCGCGAAGTTAGTGTGATGGAACGCATCTACGGGCCTTCGCTGTGGGACTCGATGATGGATGCGCCACAACACGTTGACCGCTTTGGTCGCCAGCTTGGGGAGTTACACCTCAATCTGCTGGGGTTTCGTCCACCTATTTCGCTTCCGTCGCAAAAATCACGGTTGGCCTGCAAGATTCGAGCCGCCGCCCGGACGGTTCATCCGCGGATCGCCGCTGCTTTGGAGTTGCTGCCTCCCGTGACCAAGGTTTCGCTTTGCCACGGGGACTTCCATCCAAAGAACGTGCTGATGAGCCCCAAGGGCCCAGTCGTCGTTGACTGGTTCGATGTTTCCCGCGGCGAGGCACTGGGTGACATCGCGCGCACATCACTGCTCCTCGGCGGTCACGTTGCGCAGAGCGACCTACCTCACCTCCCCGGCGCGTCAACCTCGGTGCTGCGCGCACTCCATGATTCGTACTTGGAAACGGTGCTCACAGGCTTCGCATTTCTGCATCACCAGCTTGAGTTGTGGCGCGTGGTTGAGGCGGCAGCGCGAATCGCCGAGGACACGGACCGGCCTGCACTTCTCCAGTTTCTCGAAGATCACGGCATCACCGAAGCGTGAAGCCACAAGCTTCCTAGTAGTGCTGTGACAGAACGTTTGCTTTCGCTGTTTCAACCCACGCTCAGCACGCAAAGGCACGGCTCCGAAATCATGGCAATCATTTCGCTAACACCTGAGTATCAAGGTATGTCCACAGAAATCTCTAGCGAGCGAGCACAAGTCCCGTAGGGGAAGCTAACGACGCGGTACGGAGGGAGTCAACAATTCCGGGGCTTGCGGCCATCACCAAGCCATCATTTTCCGGGCAGGGGAACTCCACTTCGGCACCGGCTTCAGCGGCGATAATCGCACCGGCAGCCCAATCCCATACTTTTATGTCGCGTTCGAAGTACCCATCAGTTCTCCCCATGGCAACCCAACACAAGTTCAGAGCGGCCGATCCAAAACATCGGATATCGCGAACGACCGGAAGCATCCTGCTGATGATGTCGCCTTGAATCGCCCGCAGCCTTGGCGTGTAGGAGAACCCGGTGCCGATCAAGGCGAGCGGCAAGGCAGCGCAATCGGAAACACCAATTGAAACGCCATCGCAGCGGGCACCTCCACCAACATGTGCTGAGAACACCTCTGCACGCATAGCATCTACGACAGCTCCGGCTACAAATTCCCCATCAACCGCTGCGGCGATACTGACGGAGAAGATCGGGACGGCGTACAAAAAATTTACGGTGCCGTCGAGCGGGTCAATGATCCACTGCAACCGGCGATCGGCTCCGGTTCCTCCACCTTCCTCACCAACGAATCCGCAACCCGGCGTGGACTCTTCAAGCAAACGACGGATCAGCGTTTCGGTGTCTACATCGGTTTGCGTAACCACATCGGTGGCGGAGCTTTTGGTGCCAATGCTTGCGGCTTTGCCAAAGTTCGCAGCGACATGTGCTGCGGCAGCTCGCGCTACTGAAATGGCAATTGCTTCAAGCTCAGGCAAACCCGGAACAACCTCAAACACTACGCGCGCCGAACATCAATATCGGCTTCGGTGAGAATTTCTACTTCATCGTTGGTGGCCCGCGAATCGGTAACGAGCACATCGATTTCGTGAAGACCAGCAAAGCAAAAGGTTTGTTCGTTGCCAAACTTTGAATGATCGACCAGTGCCACAACCCGTCGAGCCGATTCAATCATGGCCCGTTTCACTAAGTGTTCCTCACGGTACGGGGTGGTTAGCCCACGATTCAACGAAAGACCGTCGCAACTAATAAAGAGAACATCAACCCGCATTGCCCGCACCGCTTCAATGGTCTGCGCATCAACCATGGCGAACGTGTTTGTACGAACGCTGCCACCGAGCACAGAAAGTTGCTTCACCCCACGCCGAGCTAAAGTAAGCGCGGTTATTAACGAATTCGTCATGATGTGCGCATCTGCTTCAACCGAAAGCGCCTCAGCCAAACGTTGCCCAGTCGAGCCCGAATCGATAACGATGGTGCCACCCTGAGGAACTTCAAGACTCGCCAAGCGGCCGATCGCCACTTTCTCCTCAGCATTCAACATGTCACGAGCATCGACCATGGGCTCATGATCGCGTTGCTCCACCGGCACCGCCCCACCGTGCACCCTGCGCAGCAACCCACGCTCTTGGAGTTCAGAAAGATCACGACGAATGGTTTCTGTGGTCACATCGAAGCGTTGCGCTAAATCGGAAACATCAACCGAACCGTTCTTGAGCGCAAGCCGATAAACAAGTCGCTGCCGCTCAACCTGAAGAACGCCACTTGGGCTTTCAGACTTTTGCTGCCCCCCGCTAAAAGCCGGTACTCCTTCATTTGCTTGCGCCGAAAGTGAAGCTGTTTGCTCTAAGGAAACTCCGGATAAGACCGGAGGTCGGGGGGTCTCTATCGTCGACATGCGCTTACCAGTATGGTCCGCTCAAGATGGTCGGCTCATCAGCATGGCCAATGTTCATCAGGTCGCCCGCTCTCTCACTTTTGTCCACTGATCAGTATCTGCCGCGCCAGCGATCAGGCCGACCCACCAGAGATCTCAATATTGACGCCGGTGAGGTACGAGGCGTCATCAGACAGCAGAAATGTCACGACGCTTGCTACCTCAGCCAAGGAGCCATATCGGCGCAAGGGAACCATATTGATCATTTGTTGAGCCACAACAGCTGGATCACTGGCGAAGTACTGGCTACCAACGGCAGCTTGGAGCTCTACCTGCCGCTCCCACATCGCACCCGGTCCAATAAAGGCGGGTGAAATGGCGTTGACTCGAATCCCAAATGGCGCAAGATCTTTTGCACTGCTTTTCGTAAGCGCGATTACGGCAGCCTTTGATGCTGAGTACCCAGCCATGTTGGGGGCACCTCCAACTCCCGCCATTGAAGCAGTGTTCACGATCGCACCCGGCTCACCCAGGGCGATCAACCGTGCCGAAGTTTCGGCGACCACGTTAAATACCCCAAGCACGTTGACCGCCAGCACCTTCGCCACATCGGCCGAGTCCATTTGGTCGACTCGCGAGAACGCGCCTTGATACCCGGCGTTGTTGAACACAAGATTTGGAACGAAACCTTTCGCTGCCAGAGAGGCCAGGGCTTCGGCAACATCAGCTCGGTCTGCCACGTCGAAGGTGGTGGTTATTACCGAAAGATCTGCCGACGCCGACCGCAGAAACTGTGCCCGCTCTTCCAACTTGGCGGCCGCAGAGCCGTGATCGGCGAGCACCAACGATTGGCCCTGGGCACCCAGCAAAAGCGCTGCTGCGTTACCAATGTCGCCCGCAGCACCGGTAATGAGAACGGTTTGCGGTGCGGTTCGTTGCGTATTGCCCGGAACGGTGCTCATGAGTCTCTCTCCTGTTTACCCTTGCGATACCCTGCCGGTGAGTTGTGCTGTCCACCGGTCCAATGTTCCTAGTGAACCGTACGTCTTCAAATCGTTGAGCGCCTCGGTGAACACATCAGCCAAACGAGACGACGAGGCCAGGTTCGGACCGAGGGCACGCTTGTAGTGAAGGAATGCGGTTGGATCGGTTGCACTCTGGTGCGCAAAACCTGTTGCTTCGGTGAGAAATGGATCACCAGAAATCGTAAGTGTTGAACCATCGTCGGCCACACCTTGAAGGTAGCGGCACCAACCAGCAATAGCTAAGGTCAACATTCGAATTTCACCACCGGAGGCCAACTGTGATTCTAGCGACGACACAATAAAGGTAGGGAACTTGCCGGTGCCGTCAAGACAGAGACGGGCAATGGTGTCGGCAATGGCCGGGTTGGAGAACCGCCGAACCAACGATTCTTGATACTCATCAAGGTCAATGCCAACGGGGGCAACGGCGAGCGTCTTTACCGCTTCGTCCTTCATAAGCGAACGAATGAACCGTTGGATAGCGGGGTGCAGCGTTGCTTCGTGCACGTAGTGAATTCCCGCTAACGCAGCATGGTAGGCAAGCGCCGAGTGGCTGCCGTTGAGTAACCGGAGCTTCATGTGTTCATAAGGCAACACATCGCTCGTCATTAGCACGCCCGCCAATTCAAACGATGGACGAGATTGCCTACCGGCAGTCTCCACGAAATGGTCCTCAAGCGCCCACTGGCGAAACGGTTCGCAAACCACGGGCCAGCCGTCAGTGAATCCAAACGTCTTGGCGGCCCAGGCACGATCAGCGTCGGTGGTTTGCGGCGTAATGCGATCCACCATGGCGTTGGGAAATGCACCGTTGTGTTCTATCCATTTGGCGAGTTCCGCGGAACGCAGTGAAGCGGCACCAAGGATTGCGGTTCGTGCCACGCTGCCATTGCCCGGAAGATTGTCGCAGCACAACACCGTGAACGGGGCCAGGCCAGCTTTGCGGCGACGATCCAATGCTTCGATGACTAGGCCAAAGGTACCGGTGGGAGATTCAGAGCGAACGTCTAGGGCGAGGGATTCCGATTCCACAAAAGACCCATGCTCCACCGGATAGGCACCTTCGGTAATCGTCAGCGAAAGAATACGAGTGTTGGGGTCAACCAGGTTAGCGAGCAGCGGAGCCGGATCATGTTGGGCCGGCAGAAAATTAGTAAGCGAGCCGATGATTCTGCCATCGACATGCTCACCTTCACGCTCAGCCAAAAGATACAAACCGTCCTGCTCGCTAAGCACACGTGCGATGTGGGTGTCGTGGGCCGTTACTCCCGAACCAGTAATCGACCACGTGCTATTTCCTGTCTGCGCAAGATCGTCTACGTACAGGGCCAGGTGCGATCGATGAAAGCCACCCACTCCCAGATGCGTAATGCCACCGTTGAGCGCTGCTCGATCGTATGTGGGCAGAGTAAGTGGTTGACCGGTGTGCCCTGAATCGTGCTTGGCCGATCTTTCGGTTTTCAAACCGTAAAGGAGGGAGTTGCAGAGACGGGGAGAACTAGTTGGCACCTCATCGACGTGCGGTTGGTTTTGCGCAGTAGCCAGTGGCTCAGGAACGACCATTCCAACACATTCCCACATTTCAGCCACTAAATCTGAATCTTTCGGGGCGAAAAGGTCCGTTTGACTTGACTTCGATAAGGAATCAAAGGTAAAACAACACAGTCAAAAACAACGGGGCATTGATGGCTAGAGAGCTGTCTCCCACACGCTCCACCACCGAAGGGGAAATGCATGAAGCCACGATCAACCGTCGGCCGTACGTTCAAACTGGCTGGAATTGCTCTAGCGATCGGCCTTACCGCCGTATCGTGCAGCAAATCCGACTCAACTGATACGACAGCCGCAGCCGCAGAAACTGAAGTAGTTGCTGCAGAAACCACAGCCGCAGCAGAAACCGCAGAAACAACCGCGCCTGCCGCAGCCGCAGAAACCACAGCCGCAGCCGCTGCCGCTCCTGCAGGCGAGGGTGGAGAAATCACCGTCGCCATCGTGGACAACCCAACGATGAAGGACATCCAAACCCTCACGCCAGATAACTTCACCAAGGACACTGGCATCAAGGTCAACTACGTGTCGCTCGATGAGCAAACCCTTCGTGAACAAGTCACCAAGTCAGTTGGATCCGGCGCAGCCCAGTACGACGTTGTAATGATTGGCCCGTACGAGGCACCACAATTCGGAGCTAACGGCTGGTTGCAAGACCTTCTGCCAGCAGCCACCGCAGACACCGCTTACGACGTTGCCGACCTCATCCCCGCGGTCAAGGGTGCGCTTTCCAATGACGGCAAGATGTTCGCTGTTCCGTTCTACGCGGAGTCCTCCTTCTTGATGTACCGCAAGGACCTCGCCGATGCCGCAGGCGCCGTTATCCCTGATGCACCAACATGGGACGAAGTTGCTACCGCCGCCAAGAAGATGAAGACTGCCGACATGGCCGGTATCTGCCTCCGTGGCAAGCCAGGCTGGGGCGATCTTGGAGCTTCACTCGGTACCGTTGTCAACACCTTCGGTGGCACCTGGTGGGAAGCAAATTCTGACGGAACCCCTGGTAAGGCTCAAATCAACACCGGTGGATTCAAGGAAGCATTCAACTTCTACACCCAGCTGTTGAAGGATGCTGGCGAGCCTGATGCCGCCAACGCTTCGTTCAACGAATGCCTCACCATGATGAAGGACTCCAAGGCCGCTATGTGGTATGACGCAACCGTCGCCGCAGGCATCCTCGAAGCCGCTGACTCCCCAATCAAGGGCAAGCTCGCTTACGCACTTGCACCAACCAAGGCCACTGCCGCCTCGGGCTGGTTGTGGTCATGGGCCCTCGCCATGCCAGCTGGCACCGAGAAGGCCGACATTGCTTGGAAGTACATGAGCTGGGCAACCTCAAAGGAATACATCAAGCTGGCAGCAACCCTTCCGGGCGGCTGGGCCGGTATTCCTCCAGGAAGCCGTACCTCCACCTACGCAATTCCTGAGTACCAAGAAGCTGCTGGCTCGTTCGCTAACCGCACTCTTGCTGCCATGAATGCTGCACCAATCGACAACCCAGGTACCACCAAACGCCCAGGTCTTCCCGGCGTGCAGTATGTCGGTATTCCTGAATTTGCCGACATTGGAACCCGTTGCACCGCTGAGCTTTCTGGCGCCATTGCCGGAACCCAAAGTAACGATGCGGCGCTTGATAAGTGCCAAACCATCGCTTCTGAGATCAGTAAGTAACCCTCGTTTAGATCGCTTAGCTCCCGGGCGGATCCGTCGCCGCCCGGGAGTTTCGCATTCAGTGCAGTGAAGTAAAAGTATCTACACGGAGAGTCAGACCACCACGGATCACGTTCGGGCACCGAAATCGCAAAGGTCACTTCGGAGCTCCACGCACTACCTAGGTTTTGAAAGTTTCAATGCAAACAAACGCCGCTTCTTCTGCTGGACCTGATGACGCACATCGCCAGGTCGCCAAACGCCGGATGTCTCCCCTCCAGCGTCAACAGTGGTCGCGGCGTTTGCCATTGCTCCCCGCATTGCTTTTTACCGTTGTCGTCACGCAGTTCCCCTTCTTCCTCACCCTTTGGTACTCCGTACACGAATGGGATTTTCTCAAGCCGGGCAGTTTCAAATTCAACGGACTCCGTAATTTTTCCAAGCCGCTGCAGGACCCATTTTTCCGCGAAGCAGCGATCAACACGGTGTACATCACCGTAGGCACGGTCATCATTGCCACCATCATTGGAACCTTTCTCGCAGTACTGCTCGACCAAAAGTTCTTCGGGCAAGGTTTCATACGTACACTTCTTATTACGCCGTTTCTCATCATGCCGGTGGCAGCCTCACTCATTTGGCGCCACGGTTTTCTTGATGCCACCTACGGTTTCGTCAACTGGATCCTCGAGTCGCTGGGATTTGGGCGGACGGGTTTCACCTCGAAACACGCACTGTTCTCGGTAATCCTTGTGCTGGTCTGGCAGTGGACCCCCTTCATCATGTTGATCATCCTTTCGGGTTTACAAAGCCAAACCCAAGAAGTGATCGAAGCGGCCCGTGTCGATGGTGCCAATGCGATTGCCGTGTTTCGCCGGATTACCATTCCGCATTTACGCCCGTATTTGGAGCTTGGTGCTTTGCTTGGTTCGATCTATCTTTTGCAAACTTTTGACACCGTTTCTCAGCTGGTTGGCGGCGCGCCGAATGCCCGCAACATTCCGTACTTCATCTACCAACGATCTATTGGTGGTGGCTGGAAGTTTGGGTCATCGTCGGCGTTCGGTGTTGTTGTGGTGATCGCAACCATCATCATTGCCAACGTAACGCTGCGATTAATTTCTTCACTGTTGGAAGGCGAAAAGTAATGGCTGGAACCAAAACCCGATTCGTGGGCGAAAAGCGATGGGTTTCGCGAGTCTCCGCCACAATGGCCTGGGCTATGGGTTTGCTGTTCTTCTTTCCCGTTCTCTGGATGGTCGGTACGTCGTTCAAAACTGAGGGCAGCGCACAGACCTCTTCGCCGAATCTCAAATTCGATGGCGGCCTCGATCGGTACCGTGCCGTCATGAAGGATCTCCCGGGGACGCTGACCTTCATGAAGGCGCTCGGAACCTCAATGTTCGTGGTTCTCGTCTCTACGCTGGTGGTTTTACTACTCGCCATTCCTGCGGCCTATGCGCTTTCGATCCGCCCTGTTACGAAGTGGCGTGATGTGCTTCTGTTTTTCATCTCCACGAAGTTTCTCCCTGTCGCCGCAGCAATCTTGCCGTTGTACGCCATCTTCAGAAAGTTTGAATTGCTCGATACCCGGCTTGGTTTGGTGATTGTGTACACCTCCATGAACCTGCCCTTGGCCGTGTGGATGCTCCGCTCGTTCTTTTCCGAAGTACCCCGTGAACTTATTGAAGCAGCCGAGATCGATGGCGCCTCGTTTCTGCAACGCGTGACCCGAATTTTGCTTCCTATCGTGGGCCCGGGAGTATCAGCGACCGCACTGTTGTGTTTCATTTTTGCCTGGAATGAATTCTTCCTTGCGGTAAACCTCACTACGTTCCGCTCGCAAACTGTTCCGATCTGGGTGACCACAATGGTCTCAACACGCGGCCAGTTCTTAGCGAAACTGTCGGCCGCCGCAACCCTTGCCTGCCTTCCCGTAGTAATCGCTGGTTGGGCCGCTCAGAAACGTTTGGTGCGTGGACTCACCATGGGTGCCGTGAAGTAAGCGCACTCAACAACGATTTTCGGAGCAGGTGCCGTGGTGGTCGCCTGCTCCGAAGTTTTCCCGATGAGCTGATTGTCGTTGAACGGCACCTTTTCCGTAAGGGTTTCACTTCAGACAGCGGATAGTGCCGAGATAGCGGGCAAAGTTGGCGCTGTGGCCAGCCGGAATTTCTGATTGGGAGCGTAAGGGCTACGGTTCACGTATGGCAATTACCGGTAATTATGTTCCAAGCACGGCTGGGTGGGTTCGTGATCAGATTGAGCTCTACGAACGAACGGGAGGCAAGGAGGGGAACTCGCTTCTTGAAACGGGGATCGGGGTCATCATCGTCACGATGCTTGGCGTGAAAACCGGCAACGTTCGTAAAATTGCGTTGATGCGCGTGGAACATGAGGGTGAATACGCGCTCGTGGCTTCTATGGGCGGCCGCCCGAAGAACCCGGTTTGGTACAACAACTTGATCGCGGATCCAACCACGGTCACGGTGCAGGATGGACCGGAACCCTTTGATGTAACGGTCCGAGAAATCACCGGCGACGAGAAGGCTGTTTGGTGGGAACGATGCGTTGGCTTGTTCCCGCCGTACGCCGAGTACCAAGCAAAGACCGAGCGCAGCATTCCCGTGCTCATCGCCACGCGCGTTTCCTAGCCAGGCACCGATCACATCGGATCCCTCTTGACACCTTTGTTCGCTCGCACTCATCGCCACTCGCGTTTCATAGCCAGGCACGGGTGTTCTTTGGGCCTTAGAATGACCTAACCAGCGCAAACGCGCTGACACTGAAAACTGGAGTTAAGTATGGGAATTCTCGACAGAATCAAGGGTCTCCTCAAAGGAAACAAATCTGCCGTTACCCAAGGAGTGGACAGGGCTTCGGGTCTCATCGCTGGCAAAGTTGGAGCCGAGCACGCCTCAAAGGTTGAAGCCGGCGCCGAAAAAGTAAAAGACGTCATCAACAAGCTCGACTGAGCGAGCAGTCAGAGAAGTCAAAGAACGAAAAGTGTTTGATCGGTTGCGTGGGTCTCGAACCCGCACAACCGATCACACCATCTATTCGCTTGACCCCGCGGATCTAGGCCGAACGTTCGCAAACTGCAAACACCCGGTTCAACAAATTCGTGGGGGCTTAAGAGGCAGCATGAAGTAGCCCGTAGACCAAGGCATCGGCCAGAGCCTTCCAAGAAGCTTCGATGATGTTCTCACTCACGCCAATGGTGGTCCAGGTGTTGGTGCCATCGGTTGAATCGATGAGAACTCGGGTACGAGCACCGGTTCCGCTAGCGGAATCCAGTACGCGCACCTTGTAATCCACTAAGTGCACTTTCGATAGCTGCGGGTAGCGATCCCCCACCGCAGAACGGAACGCAGCGTCAAGGGCATTCACCGGGCCATTGCCTTCACCGGTTGCGACCACCCGTACCTCGTTGTGTGCATCGGTGTCCGTTGGCGCTGGGAACCACACTTTGACCGTTGCTTCGGTTGAATAGCGACCGTCGGTGAGATGCTCGGTGATGGTGCGGAATGATTCGATCCGGAAGAACGACTGCTCCCAATTGTTTGAACCGCGAAGCAGCAACTCTAGCGAAGCGTCGGCGACTTCGAAGTGGTAGCCCTCATGTTCGAGGCGCTTGAGCGTGTCGAGCACACTGGACATGGCCATGCCATCGATGTCGAGCCCGAGCTCCTTGGCTTTGAACTCAATGGTGGAGCGTCCAGCCATTTCCGAGACCACGAACTTGGTTCCGTTTCCCACCAATTCTGGGTTTACATGTTCGTAAGCATCACGGGCCCGAGCAATTGCTGAGGTGTGCAAACCAGCTTTATGAGCAAAGGCTGAAGTACCCACATATGCCCGCTGCGAAGGAATCGCTTGGTTCATCAACTCAGCAATGTGGTGACACGTGGATGTGAGCAACGGCAACTTCTCTGCCGCCAACATCGACGAACCGAGCTTGTAGGTGACGTTGCCAATAACCGTCGACAGTGCAGCATTGCCCGTTCGTTCACCGTTGCCGTTGAGACAACCCTGCACCTGAGCAACCCCAGCGCGGACGGCGGCCAGCGAGTTGGCTGCTGCGGAGCCGGTGTCATCATGGCAGTGGATACCAAGCTTGGCGGTTGTTTGCGCGCGTACTTCTTTGACGATCGCTTCTACTTCATGCGGAAGGCACCCACCGTTGGTATCGCACAGGACTAGTACTTCCACCCCGGCTTCTTCTGCGGCGTGCAGCACCCGCATAGAGAATTCCGGGTTGCGCTTGAAACCGTCGAAAAAGTGCTCGGCATCGAGAAACACTCGGCGACCCTGGGCCACTAGATACGCAACGGAATCCCGAACCATGGCAACACCTTCATCAAGGTCAACTTGGAGGGCATTGAGCACGTGGTAGTCCCAGGCTTTGCCGACGATGCAAACCACCGGGGTGCCGGTGGAGAGCAGTTCTGCGAGCACCTTGTCATCAGCTGCTTCACCGAAGGGGCGACGGGTCATGCCGAAGGAGACCAACGTGGAGTTCTCCAGCTTCAGCTCGGTCTTGGCACGCTGGAAGAATTCAGAGTCCTTGGGATTCGCGCCCGGCCAGCCGCCTTCAATGTACTGGACACCTAGGTAATCGAGCTCTTTGGCTACGCGCAGCTTGTCGTCAACCGAGAGTGAGACGCCTTCTTGCTGCAGGCCGTCACGAAGAGTGGTGTCGTACACGTCAACGTGGGCCAAGACAGAGGGGTCGCGGGTAATGACCAGGCCACCCGGCGTGCTGGCAAGCGGTGCGGTAGTGGTTGAGTTGCTCATGGTGACTCCTGGGTTGTTGACGGGAAGCGGGGTTCGAACACTGGTTGAGAAAAGCAAACGACCGCCCGAAGGCGGTCGTGAAGGCGCACACCGATATGGGGTGTGCGCTACAAAATAATAATGATGGCGGCAAAACGACGTGCAATCACCGCCCTATTATCCCTCGCTGATCCCAATCGGTCAAGGGCTGGCATAAAACGGCGTTTTCCTCGGCTTTACTGAGGCTTCGGCTACCACTTCGGAGCACGGAGCCAGAAAGCGGTTACTGGCCTTCGATAATGACCGGCTGCAATTTCGACTGTTTGGTTGTGGCCACTCGGATGCGCGATAGGCCACTACCGGTAAAGACCAAACGGAACGTGCCCGAAGGGAGTGTTAGGTATTCGAACGTACCATCGCCACCATTGGTTAGGTAGCGCCGTTCAAAGCCGTCGGCAGCGTACTGAAACTGCAGGGTTGCCCCCGGCCCGGCAAGGCTTTCCAGCGCAACGACGGTTGGTTTTGCCAGCGAGAACGCAACCTCCAAGCGTTGTCCGTAAACCAGATTGAAGGCTTGGCTCTTTGCCCCGAGGGTGGCTTTGCCAAGCTGCAATTCAGCCGGAGCTTTTCGCAAACGCAGACTGTACGAAGTGGATTCTGCATACACCCAAAGCTTGTAGGTGCCGGTAACTGGCGTTACAAAAACCCCTCCGAATCCACTGAGCGTTCCATCAGGCCATTCCAACGAACCAGATACTAGACCGTTAGAACGTTCTGCGTACATACGAGTTCCAGCATTCGCCGCAAACACCAGCGCCACGGGATCTTCACCATTAGGAATGGTTACGCCTGGGCCTTCGATCGACGAATCGATCGTTGTTACCGGGTCTGGCGGGCTGCTGGGGGCGACAGCAGTAAAGGTTGCCGTCGGCCCAACTTTTTCGGCGAAGTTGAACCGGTGAACGCCAACCGGCAACGAAATGGTTCGACCATTGCGCACACACCGCTGGCTCCCAGAGGGGGCAATACCAACTTGGTTCGCTGAAGCTGGTGTTTTTGAGGAAACGGAGGTTGCAGGAGCTGGCGCAGGAAGAGGCACTGGCCCGGGATTGAAACCACCACCCCACTCGACGAGAGAAGTGACGGCTATGCAGGCATCGAGTCCAAAGATTTTGTAGCGAGTGGGTTTGTCTACCTGCACCACACCAGTTTTGGAGCCGCCAGGAATGATGGGGATCGGTCCATTCCCAATCGGGACATCACTAACCACTGGCGTGGAAGTTACCGACACCCGAAACCGGCCGGCCAAATCGGAGTGTGGATCGATGACGATTCGATACGGCTCGGCGCTTGAAACCACCGCTTGTTTATCGGCCAGCAGAAGTTCTCTTCCGTTGTTCCCAGAGAGCACTTCTTCTTCAAGGTTGCGGTTGTTGCTCCATACCAAGCGCCCCTGGGAATCCCAAACACTCATGTCAACAGCGGTGCGTTGAAAGGTTTTGTTTCGGTAGCGCAGAACTTCGGGTTGGATGATTTGTGGCGTGGGGGAATTGAGCTTCACGGTGAATTGCGCGAACTCATTGGGGCTGAGATTCACATCGGTTGATTCACCAATCGCAAGCGGATCATCAACCACAATCACGCCTTTGTAGGAACCTCCTGAGCCAAGCTTTGCTACGGAAACGGTGATCTCGCTTACGGCATTTCCGGCGGGCCGCAATTCCAACGCCCAACGTCCAGGCCGGTTCGACGTTACTTGGGTGACCGCACGCTGAATGCCGTTGTCTTCGGTCCATTGCCAAGGCGCCAGGTTCGATGAAAACTTACCGCTTGGATCGCGCACGGCAAGACTCATCGGCCGAATCTTTGTTCCCGTTACCTGCAGGGCATAGCGTTCGCCTTCACCAAATTCGAGGGAGCCGACGGAGGCAAACCACGGTTTGTTTTTCAAAACAATTGGCTCACCGGTCGTCGGGATTTTTGTTGCGCCGTCTTCACCGCGGTACACCCCAAAACGGCGTTTGTTTACCTCCGCAGTTTCTCCGGGATTGAGTGCTCGTCCGGTCCAGGAAAGGAAAGGAGTTTTGGTTGGATCGAACACTACCGGAACGGCAAAAACCTTTTGCGTGGGACTGTCAGCCGCAGAAGGAGATCCGGTTCGTTCACGATCAATCCATGGTTCTCCCCAAGCAACAACATTATTGACATCAGGCGAGGAAACCATTGCTTTGCTTGCTGGGCTTCCCCAGAACGGAATTACGATGCTCTGGCCGGGTTTGGCCTCCGTATCCACTACAGCATTCGTGGTTGTGTCAGCAAGAATGTCGTTGGGTGCAAGATCAACACGTGCGCTTAGCGATCCAACGAATCGTCCTGACACGCTCGGATTTAGTGTGAGAACCATATCCCCGGCGGTCACAAAATTGGCGCCAGATTCGGTGTAACGATTCTGCGAAACACACGTTAGAGCGTTTCGGATTCGACCAAAGTTCTGGTCATTGATACAAACTGAGTGGGTTACTGGATCCTCGGATTGGAGCACTACCAACCGGTAACGTTGCCCACCGGTCACCGCGACCTTGGCAACTTGGCGTTGCGATTGATTGCTGTCAAAGGTGATTGTTTGGCCCACAGAACTAGCGATGGTGACCGTAGTTGGATCGCCAGTTACTACCTTCACACTGGCCGAAGCAAACACGCCAGGTCCTAACTGCAGCAAATACCGGCCGGAATCAGTGAGCGTGATGACTTCACTGTCGTTTTCAGTTCCCGCAGCGACACTCCCCCCGATCGGGCCCGAAAGAACCCAATCACGGTTCGAAAGCACCCGAATCGATTGACCGGCAGTGGCCGAAAAGTAAAACGGCGCGCCGCGTTCCGCTTCCACACTCAGCTCAGGACCGTCGATTGCTATGGCCGTGGATTTCACTTCGTTGGTGGCCCGCTCTGCCAAATCATTGACCGGGGAGATCACTTGGGTGCGGTTGCTCCCCGCCGCGGATTTCACTGCCGTCTTTGTGGCGTTGTGCAGTGCGGCATTCGTTGGCCGAACTGCCGTGACCGCTACTAACCCAAAGGAGATCAAGGTTGCACAAAGTGCATGGACAGAGGTGATTCGTTTCGCCATCTGGAAATCGTATGCACAGTGAACAACGTTTCGGTGGACCAGGTTAGGAAAAGCCGACATATTCTTTGCGAATATTCTAAAGTTCCCGCCATGTCTTCTGGCGATCGGCAACCTCTTCTGCGTGGATCAGCAGCAAAAGAGACAGGGCACATCAACCGAAAACTCCAAAGCCACGACCCCCAAATCGATTGCGTAGAAGGCGTTGATGCGACTCCCGGCCATTCCTCAACCCGGCGCATTGGCTCCGTATGCATGGCGGTAATCGCTGCGGCTGCGTTCCATGTGCACGGCGCACAATCCGCCAGTGCGGCAGATCCCTCGGTTCGCGTCAAGGTTGAAGTTCGTGGCGTGCAACGAACCGAAAGCTACAAGTACCGGTACGATATATTCTGTGCACGTACTAATGGAACGGTAGTGCAGACCTCGGAAAGCAAGGACCACTTCGCCGTCACCGTCGGCAAAGATGAAACCGTCACCGCGGGAACCAAAGAGTTTCCCAGTCTCGCCCTCGAAGATTCCTGCTGGATTCGAGCAACGGCCACTGATGGAAGCGAAACGACGTACAAAACCACAAATGGCCTGCGCGCTGATGGAACGACTCGGGATACCTCACCCGGGTTGATAGCCAATGGCAGCTACCGATCGGCTTCCGCGTTCACCACCGGTGAAACCATCACGGCCACGCAGAGCTACACCGGTGATCTCGTGGTGACGAATCGAATCGAAGGGATTCCTGCGAATGGAACCGCGATTGTTCCGGTTTCGATTCGTTGCAACAACCAAGGCATTTCCCGCACCCTCAACCTCAGCGACGATGACCGTGAACTGATCACGGGCCTCCCCACGGGTAGTTCGTGCCAGGTGTCGACGCTGGCCGGGCGAAGCCGAACCGAAGACAACAGTGGCTCCCCGAGCGACGGCGCAGTAATCATTACCCCCATTCGCCCTGAATGTCTCGATTTGCGCAATGCATCAACCGATTGTCGAGCCACCGTCGCCGTCACCACTGCCTACGAACCTGCCCTCGACCCCACCCGCGTGGCCGATCCCAACGAATCGACCACCACCACGACAACTACCACCAACCCCGACGACGCCAACCGACAAAACAACCCGGCCCAAGCAGCCCCCGCAACTGCCGCCCCCGCTGTCGCCCCAGCCCCCGCCATCGCCGTGGACGCCACCCCAGTCTTCACCGGCTAGGCGTTAGTGTCCTGTGCCTGGCTTCGAAAACCCGGTTGCGCCACCCTCGCCGGTCGCGGCACAAGATCCAGTCACCACCACCACTAGGCAAAACTTCAATTTCAGCTCGCCCTGAGGCTCCCTGAACTTCTAGAGTAAGAACCCATGGATACCGCCACGCCCACCTTCAGGATCGAACGAAACACCAACCCTGCAAGCGCTGAGCGAGTGGCGGCCGTCCATGCCAACCCGGGTTTCGGCAAGTTTTTTACCGATCACATGCTGTCGATCACCTGGACTGCCGAAGATGGCTGGCACGATCATCGCATCGAACCCTATGGGCCCATACCAATGGATCCGGCCACTTCGGTGCTGCATTACGCCCAGGAGATCTTCGAGGGCCTCAAGGCATACCGTCACGCCGATGGCTCTATCTGGACCTTCCGCCCCACTGCGAATGCTTCCCGCTTCAATCGTTCAGCTACCAGACTCGCATTGCCCAACCTACCCGAAGCCACGTTCGTCGCCGCGCTTGAAGCCTTCGTGCAGCTCGATCAGCGTTGGGTTCCCAATGGCGGCGAAGACAGTTTGTACCTGCGTCCGTTCATGTTTGCTTCCGAAGTGTTTCTCGGCGTTCGTCCGTCCACAGAGGCGCGCTTCATGGTTATTGCTTCGCCGGTTGGACCGTACTTCTCAGGTGGGGTGAAGCCGGTTTCGATTTGGCTTTCCTCGAACTACACACGCGCCGCTGCCGGTGGGACGGGGGCTGCCAAGTGTGGTGGCAACTATGCCGCTGGCCTTGCCGCACAGATCGAAGCAAGTGCCCACGGCTGCGATCAGGTCTGCTTCGTGGATGCTGCGGAGCATCGTTGGGTTGAAGAACTGGGCGGCATGAATTTGTACTTCGTTCGGGCCAACGGTGAATTAGTAACTCCACCTACGAGTGGGACCATTCTTGAAGGCGTCACCCGTTCATCAATTCTGCAGCTGGCAACCGAACTCGGACTTACCCCGGTTGAGCGCCCCATTTCGATCGATGAGTGGCGCACGGGCGTTGCTTCGGGTGACATCCGTGAAGTGTTTGCCTGTGGCACCGCAGCCGTGGTAACCCCGGTTGGACGTTTGGTTTGGGAAGGCGGCGAAATCGGTGATTCCACTGCAGGCGAAATGACCATGCGTATCCGCGATTCCCTTGTAGGCGTGCAATACGGCCGCAAACCCGATACCCACAACTGGCTCCACCGTCTCGCCTAGGGCACTACTCCGCCAAAGCAATACCAGCGGCCACAAAAACTGCCGCCCTTCTTTCGTAAGTCCTACGTGCCCATATTGGGTGGGATTTGAACTGCTATCAACACAGCAGTTCCCACCCAGTATGCGCGCTTAGGTAGCCAGACGAAGGTTCCAGGCTAAGCACCGAAGCCCGACCGTGACCATTTCCGACAAACACAAAGCCCGAAAGAACCTCATCGCTTCGGACTGCCTTCCAACCTGACACCGCCTGCTGAAACGCAGTGCGAAAAAACGGCGCACCAGCTCAGGTTCTCTCCGATCACCGCTCCCAGGCATTTACAACCTTGGCGTAGTTGGCCCGCGCTTCGCCGTATAGAGAAACCTGAATATCCTTCGGATCCCGCCGAACAAACGCACCATTCAAAGCTTGATGCATAAGTTCAACGTCGCCACGAGTGACAAGGTTTCCCTTTTCATCCAAATACTTCAGGACCAACGGATCCTTTCGAAGCTTGGCAACGCTCGGACCATTGCGTTGAATCAACTGGCACTGCCATCCTCGCTCCATGAATTGGCTGACGTCCCTCCCGTCGGACTCCTTCGGGATCGAAAACGCCTGGGGAAAACATGTGCTGAATCCAGCGGTCACCTCGCCGCCGGCAGCGAAGCGCTCACGAACAACGTTAAAAGCCTCGCGAAACCGTTTTGCTCGCTTCGAACCACTTAGCTCAACCCCCGTTTCGCTATCAGTAATCGCATCATCAAAAAAACCGCTCGCCACATCGCCAGCACGAGCCGGCTCAACTTCCGGATCCACCGTCACCATTTCCGCTAACAAATTCTCGTTCGGAACCCACGGCGATTCCGACGTGCCGCAACCTGCTAACGAACCAATCACAACTACCAGCGCCAGAACTCGAAGGTACCTCATCGCTTCGGACTGCTTTCCCAACCTGACATCGCCTTCTGAAATACTTCTCGGGGACCGGGGTACTTCGAACTCTGCGAGTCGTTTGGGTCGCGCATGATGAAGGCTCCGTTTATGTCTTCCATCATTGCATTGAACTCTTCGGTTTTGGGTCGCCTAATCGTTTTGTCCGAATTGAGATACTTTTTCACAAGACCATCTTCTCTCAGCTGATCTATCCCGGGCGTTTTGCTTTGAAGAATCCGAAGTTGGAACAAAAAGGTGACCAACGCGTTGATGTTCATTTCCTCGAAAGTATCCTTCGGCATTCCAGCAATGTAGGACGGCCATCGAGCCCGACTAAAGCGTAGGCAAGAACTTTGAGAAGATCCGGACCGATCGCCGTTTCGACTAGGACAAGCGCGCTGGCGGGTGAGCGCTCCGAGTTATTGAAAGCAATAAGTACGCGTTGGATCTGCTCAAGATCGTCCTTCGTCATCTCGCGATCATCTCCAGCTCGAGCCAACACGCCGATCAGGCCAGTTATGTCTTTGGTCGAAAGTGCTTTGAGTTGGGCGTCGGTCATTGACTTTGCAATGTCGCGCAGATCGTGGGCAAAACCCACATGACTTGCGAGCGCTCGGAGCGTGTTGATGTTTTCTGCGGCCAGCGCCGCCAAATGGAGCTCGGGATTCTCTGGATCAACCACGCCAGCCAATCGCAACGCGAGCTTGAGTTCCTTGTCAGACATCGACGCGTCCCTTTTCGCGTTGAGTAACAACCGAATGGATTGATCAAGTTCCTCGCGGGAGAGCCTGGCCAGTTCCTCGTCGGTCAGTGCAGCGAGATGGTCAGCTGATTTGGGGTTCGGTGTCGTTTGGAGCTTTGGGGACTTCTTCGTCGCTAACGGGCCAAAGCGAAGTGCTGCTAATCCCCAGTCGAGTCCCCCTTTATCGAATCCTCGACTCCTCCCTAGGTTGTCCCTCAGCGCGCGGACCATCGACCGATGCCCAAAATGATCGTTCAACCCATCGAGTGACCGCCGACTGCCTGTTCGCCGTCGAAATCCAAACTCTGCAGATGCCAGCTCTTCATCGAGGCTCAGATCAACCTGCCTTCCTCTACGAA
>JAYSVF010000142.1:0-4155 GCA_043718695.1 Acidimicrobiia bacterium
GGGTTTGTTTTCGAAGAACGCGTCGATGGACTTGAACGAAGTTGCTTTTACGCAGTCCCAAAGCCCTAGCTCAACCGCCGAGAACTACGCCTCGCGGGAACGGAGTGTCGAACCGTGTTCTTGCCAGCGGGCCACCGTCCACAGCAGGTCGGAGAGCCGGTTCAGGTACGCAACGACCAAGGAACCTTCGGCGGCAGCGGCGATCGAGGTTCGCTCCGCTCTGCGCACAACCGTTCGTGCCACATCAAGATGCGCGCTTAATACAGTCTGCCCGGGAACGACGAATTCCTTCGGTAGCTCAAAACGTGAAGTGAGGTCATCGATAATCGGCTCGAGGGCTGAGACCATTTCTTCGGTGACTTGCGACATGCCGGGGGTGAGTTTGCTCCGATTTTCAACATCGGTGGCCAAATCAGCCATAAGTACCCATAAGTCTTTTTCCAAGGCGATCAACATCCGGTCAACTTCGCAATCGACTCCCTGCTCTGCCCTGGCGACCGCCCGTGCCAAACCAATTGCCGATTGTGCCTCATCGACGTCGCCATAAGCCGCCGGGGCAGGATCATTTTTCTGCACTCGCCCGCCGTAATACAGCCCGGTTGTTCCATCGTCGCCCTTGCGGGTGTAAATCTTGATATCTGCCATGATTCCTCCGAGGCTAGCGACTGTTGGCTTGTATGCGGTTTGCGCACAGCCTCGCAAACCCAAACCAAGAACTGGGGTCCCCTGGGGAAACCGAAGCGCACCACCCCCTCAGTCAGACTACTAACCGCCTCCAGTGACCCAACGATGGTGCATTCAACAGGAAAACCAGGCAGGAATTTTTTTCTGGCCAGAGGTTCCGGCGGGAAAACGCCCAGGCTACGTGGTAAACAAAACGAGTCGGCACTTCGGCTGGCAAGGAAAATCGGAGTCAAAAATGGCCAACATCGACAAATTCCTCGACAAAGCATTCGAAACGATGGAGTTCGCGCAACTCGTGGATGCACCGGTCGCGGCACTATCGGGCGTATCAGACGCCGACGCCGAGGCACTCGCCAAGGCACTCAACATCAAGACAATTGGCGATCTCGCTACCAACAAGTACGTACTTTGGGCCCAATCGATTCACGGTCTCAGCAAGTAGGAGATTGGTGCACAAATGCGACTGAATCGCTCAGTTCGCTCTGTTTTCACAGTTCGTGACTTGTCTAGGTCGCATCGTTCACCACCCTCTTTCTGCAGTGACGCGGAAGTGACTATGCAGGGGTTTCCAACCCAGGTCCTCACCACCGGTGCGGACCATCCAACGAAACACCGCACAGTCACTTCCGCTAAGACGCAACGAATGGTGCTGCGGAAGTCCGGAGACCGGGTGGTCTCATTTCAGGAGAAACGAAGCGGTTAGTTTCGAAACCGCTACGGCTTCAACTCGGCCCACCCAGTGGTCGTCACTAGCGAGCACGAACAACTCTGAGTTAGGGAGCAATTCGTTCAATCGCTTGCCGACGCCTACTGGACTGATGGCATCGTCACTCGCCCATATTAACAGCGTTGGTATGTGTACATCTGATAAACGAGGGCTCAAATCGGCCTGATCGGCAAAGGCCCAAGCGGGAGCCGACGGGTTGGCGAGGCGTGAGGAAATCCGCCAGTCTTCTGCACGATAGGGCGAAGTGTCGATCCCACCCGAAGTTGCTGCCAGTACGAGATGGGTCACCAATTCGGGGTAGCGAAGAGCCAAATGCATGGCCACCACCCCACCCATCGATTGGGCCACCAAAACGCTCGGACCCACGAACTTTGAGGCCACGTCGTCAACGAGATCTTCGTAACTGTTTACCTCCGGAGCTGGCGGATTGCTTCCAAGGCCGGGAAAGTCAACCAGCAGATGCTCCCCTGTTAACCGGCTCGCAACCGGCCACCAAAACTCCCCCATTCCCGACATCCCCGGCAGCCAAACCACCCGCCGCCCGTCAAGTGCGTTTTCCGCTTCTCTCACGATTTCCATCAGCGAGTATCGCAATCAAATGCGCCACTAACTCCACCTTTTTCACTGGGCTGGTGAAAAAAGTCCCCCTAATGGCGCAATGACGTGTTGGCCCCTCCCCAAAACGGGACACGCCCCGTACCTTCAACTGGTGAACCTCGCCCGTGAAAACTTCGAACTTGACCGCAAGAACGATTCGGCCATCCCGAAATCAACCAACTCAAAGCCAACTGCGAAACCCCCACGGTTGCGAAGCAGACCGAATCCGCCGGTTCCACCCGTGCCAGCCGAAGTTCGAACCAGGAAGCAACCCATTCCTGGTGCCGTCTTAGTGGGACCTAAGGCCGCAGGTCTCCTCGGTTGGGATGGCTTCTCAGCATCAGATCCTGAAGTTTGGCTTGTTCCCCGAAGCCGGCGAGCAGGTACGGCGATCATCCGGTCGAGTCGATGGAGAGACTCAACACGGACGATCGACGGATACCCCGTTGCCGACGACGAATTGGTTCTCGCATATTTACAGGAATCGCTTGAACCCCGCGCACGATGGAACGGTGATTCGGACCCGATCACGGCGACCGAACGGATCGAACTGGCAGTTGAGTGGCTTTTGCGTAAAGGACACGCAGTTGGAGTTGCAACCGTAAGAGCGACGAAAACCGAAATGACCATCAGGCGAATTCTCTTGGGCCGGGGACTCAACGAACCCGCCACCGATAGCTATGCAGAGGTCCGTTTCATCCAGCAGATCCGGAAATTCGGAATCAAGAAGGTGTTTCGCCAGGTGCCTCTGTACCGCGGAGATGACATCATCAATCGCATCGACCTTGTCATCCCCTTTTCGCGGCGAGCCCGCCCAAAACGATTCATAAAAAATGTAGGCATCCCGGTTGAGGTTGACGGTAAGGCCTTCCATATCGACACGTTCGAAAAGGACCGCAAGCGCGGGAACGAGCACTCGATCAACCAGACCCGCCTCTTAGTAGTAACCACACATATGATTGAACGAAACCCTCGGTCGATCTATTACTCAATCTGTCGGATACAAGCGCTTCGCAGCAAAGCAACCAGCATCCCCGAAGCCGATTACCCGCCCGAGCCCTGGTGACGCACTCGAGTTGATCTAGTTTGGATCGATCGAGGAATCACTCTGCTAAGGGCAGGGTCAAGCGAATGACGGGACCATGGAAAACCAAAATCTTTCAACCGAAGACAAGAAGGAGCTTTACAAATGTCTGATGTTTCTGGGCCTCGTCGGCGGAATCGTCCTCATTGTCTGGATTGTCAAAGGTACGTTCGCTGAGGACAAATGGGTTGCCATTGGTGCCGCTGCAGCGCTCGTTCCAGCCTTCGGAGTGGTTGTCGGTGTCCTCTACGCAGCCTGGCAGCTCAAGGCAGTCCGCGAAGAAGCCAGATCCAACCGCCTAAACGTTCTCCTTGATCAACTCGTTGCAATTTTTCCAGACGTCACCAAATTGTTCAGGGCCGCAAAATTCTCGTTCTCCAGCGCCATTCACGTAAACAGGCTCGCGAAGCAGGCGGAAACCGAGGGCGAAACCCGAAGTGACGTGAAAGAGGGACCTCTCGGCACTTTGTTCGAAAAGAACAAACAGGAGTACAACGCGTCTAATGACGAACTCCGAGATCTCGTGGACCGTATCGAGTTACTAGTTCTATCGCTCGCAACAGAACGAAGCAGGGAAGCAACTTTGTTGAAGTTCTCAGTCCCGCTGAGTTTGCCAACGATGTTCAACCTCTTCGATCAAACCCAGGAAGAGTATCCGACCGAATCATTCAAACGATTTGAAGACTTGATCAAGGCCTTGCGGAAACAAATCAACGACCTGCTCGCCACACAGGCGCCCTTGCAGCGACTTCGGTAGCTCGCCGCGAACTGGGGATCACCGAAAGAACGCAAGATTTCGGAGCGAAGGGTCGAAGTCGACCGGATCGGATGTAACAGATTCGGAAGCAAATGCGCCACTAAGTCCACTTTTTTCACTGGGCTAGTGCAAAAGGTGCCACTAATGGCGCAAAGTTTCTTCCGACCAAAGATCGACAGGTCAGATCAATCTGGCAGACCGGAGTGACCAGGAGGCGAGCTGGCACCATACAGATCAAGCTGGCAGACCGAGTGACCAGTCAGATAGAGTGACTAGGAGACTGGTGCACAAATGCGACTGGATTGC
>JAYSVF010000143.1:0-4133 GCA_043718695.1 Acidimicrobiia bacterium
ACCCCAGCGCAAACGCGACCAAGTGGCGCAGACCGGAACCCGAAGTAACCCATCCAGAATCCGCGGAGCCCGGCCGCACGCGCCGCTTCAATGGACTCCGGGGCAAAATACGTAACGCCATGAATCGGCTCGATTCGCTTCCAGAATTCGCGCGCAAACACGTCATGAACCTACAACACCAATACCAAGTTGGCCGAGTGACGGCCCAGGTCGATCTGGCGAAGGGCGATATTCGTGGACACAATCACGGTAGAGAGCCGAGGGAACACGCCGGGTTCGATGAATCGAAGCGCTACGGGAGGTGCTTTACCATCACGTGCTCGTAGTAGCTGATGCCATGTTCGACAGTGTGAATCAGCTGATCTGTCACCGTCCACCCCCGAGCCTTATAGAAGGCAATCGCTGCGAGGTTTTCGACTCTGGTATGTAACTCGAAGTCCGAGTGGCCGTTGGCGGCAATCATCGCCTCGCCTTGCGCGAGTAAGCGGCTACCGAGGCCCATGCCTTGGTGGTCGGGATCGATGAATAGGTGCACGAGTTGGTGCCCGCGGACCGTGAAGTGCCCGATAGGCGTGCTGTCGATTATGGCAAGTCGAGTCTCAAATTCGGAGTCCGGCTGGAACCATTCCCGCAGTTGCTGCTGAGTGCCTTCTCTGCCCGGCGCGTCCAACTCGCCAGCGAGCAGCTGCAAGGAATACGTTTTTCTGAAGCAGCGGTCGTGATAGTCCTCGACTGCGGCGGCGTCGTCGGGAGTAGCCACTCGGATATCGACTGTGTCCATGTTCCTATACTGACAGGCACCCGCAATGAAGCAATCCATCTCGACGCATGGATCGAGCCCGAGGGCCATCTCAATGACCGCAGCCTGAAGTACCGATTCATCCTCCAGAATCTCCTCATAGGAAGGCAACTTGTGCGCATCGGCAGCAGTAACTGCCACGGAATACCCGGCATTGCGAACCCCGACCTCTTCAGAGCCAAAGGAAGCATTCCGACCTTCTTGCTGATCGGGCGAGCAATAAGGCGATAACCGGCCTCTTGGGAAGATAGTAAGCACACGTATGGATGCGAGTGCGCTGATGATAGGTTGGGTCAATGTCGATGACAAGCGAAACCTACAAGTGCACCTTCTGCGCCATCAGTCGGCGTGAATCACCCGCTGACATAGTTTATGAAGACGATCTAACGATCGCGTTCGCGGCTCATGCGCCCGTGACCAACGGACATACGTTACTGATCCCGCGAACTCACATCGAAAACCTCTTCGAAGTGTCGGACGAACTCGCAGCCGCAATGGGATTCGCGACTAAGGCCACCGCCATCGCGCTGTCGCAGCGGTATCACGTGACTGCTCTCAATGTGTTGCACGCCAGCGGACCAGACGCTCAACAGTCGGTGTTCCATTTCCACCATCACCTGGTCCCTCGTCGATCGAAAGACGGGCTCGACATGTGGCGTCGCGCCATCGACCGCTGACGACATCACGGTTGCCGGACAACAATTTCTAGCGCGGTGAACGTATCGGAATCTTGTGGAGCGCACCGAACCGTGACGCGAACCGCTTCTCCGACCAGAGACCATCAAGTGGAACTATCCATTGCTCGGAAGGACCTATGGCTTTAAGAATCAGTAATAGACCCTCGCAGCTCTGATTCGCCGAAGAACCAGAAAGCTGATCGAACAGCGTTCTAGGCCCGCTGGAACGTTAGAAACGCCTGTGGTGTCGTCTCGTGCGTCAACTCCGCTGTGCGCCAGATCCGGGTGTGCAAGACGAAGCCTGCTTGTTCGACGCCCCGTACGACGTCGTCACTGTTGTGCCGATACCAGGTCATGGTCGATAACGAACCATAAGCGTTTTCGCGCCTGACTTCGTCATTGTCACCTGCTTGAAATCCGAGCAAGGCCCAGCCACTCGGAGCAACAACGCGTGCGAGTTCGTTCCAGACATCGGTGAGTAGGTCAGGCGGCGTATGAATGATCGAGTACCAGAGAACGGCCGCGGTGAGGGAACGATCCTCGGCAGGCAAGTCGGTCATTTCCGCCACGCTAAAGGCCAACTCGGGGTGGGTGGAGCGAGCTATAGCAACCATTGCAGGAGAGAGATCAACGCCTTGCACCTCGAGTCCGAGTCGATGCAAGTGCGACGTAACACGGCCAACTCCGCAACCGATATCAAGCACGCGTGCGTAATCAAGGGCGAGCAGATCCTCGGAGAACGCGTTCAGAATCGCACGGTCGATCGGACGCTCGAAGGCTGGACTGACGGTAGTGCCAACGGACTCTGCATAGTGAGCAGCGGAGAAGTCATAAACCGCGCGAGTCGAATCGATGTGGTCAGAATCTGGCATGCCCAAGTATCCCAACGATCATCGCCGGTTGCCTCCGAGTTTCGACGAACTCAATAAAATCGGGAGTTGGGGGCAACGGCAACGATGACGGGTCGGGCTGCCGGACTGCAGAATCGCGGCGAACCTGGTAACCAAGACGACAGCCGTTAAGATGTTTGGCATGACGCAAAAGACCACGTCTATCTTTTGACGAGATGAAACTGGCGTTGGAGCGGGAAGCGCTTCGAAGGGGGTGCTCTGAAGTGCAAGTGATTCGCGATGCACTGGCGAAGGCCGTAACTCGACCTCGTCCGGCTACCGGGATCTTCGAGGGCGAATCGCTTTCGGAGCGGGTCGACGAGCTTCTCGCTGGCTTTGGTGATCGATGATCATTGCAGACACAGGTGCGCTTTTGGCTTTGTTCAATCGAGCGAAGTAAGCATGCTTGTTGTTCGTAGGAATTCCTCAGCAAGGTCGATTCCATATGCATGGGAGAGAACAAGAACAGACCAGAGGCAATCGGCGAGTTCATGGCCAAGCGCAGCGAGTCCCCCGGGAATTTCACGGGCTCCCTCCTGAGCCATTACAAGCTTGGCCAGGTCACCCACATCTCCCACAAAGCCCAGCATGAACTCTTCGTTGGTCCACGTCCGTGCTCGCTGCTTTAGATTCATTTCGTCGTAGAGATCCTTGACTTTCAACGCCTCCATTTGCAGCATCGCAAGCGTCGGCTGATCATGTGCAGCGTGCGTCATTGACATCCCCTGAACCTAAACGATTTCAGGATGGCTCGGTCGCTACAGGTTTTCGTGGACGACTTCGACCTTGATGCGGTCGGGGTCTTCGAAATAGACGGCGTAGTACCCGGCGGGATAACCGGCCGGTGTCATGGCTCCTCTGTAGAGCGGAGCGATGCCGTGGGGCTCAAGGAACTCGCTGACGAACTGATCGACCAATTCCGCGGACTGTACCTGGAACGCAATGTGGCTGAGCCCAGTGCGTTTGCGATGGAACTTGGGTTCTTGGTGGCCGGGCTTGGTGACCTGAACGCAAAGGTAGGTTCGGCCGTCCGTCGCCGTCAAAATGATTACCGTCGGGAAAGATTGTGAACTCAAGGAAGCCGAGAAGGTTCTTCCAAAAATCAAAGGACTCGTTCTCGTTGGAAACGTTGATCCCGATGTGACCCAAAGTCGCTTTCATGATTTCACGGTAGTTCCCACACCGAGATGTGTTTGGTGCTGTCGCTGGTGAATGGTGATCGGTCCCAGTCGGCCCAGCGATCTCGAAGGGTCATGCCCGCGAGCTCGGCCATAAGATCGAGTTCTGCCGGCCAAGCGTAACGGTATGGTGACTCGAACGTGCTGGCTCGCCCGTCGCGAAAAAAGTAGTGGTGCGACACTCCGCATTGGGTTGCGGTATCGATGGTGTCAAAACCGATATGTGTGGCACTGACATCGAACGGCAAAGCTGCAGCACCGTGCGGAAACCGTCGAAGATCCTGTATCCAGAGTTCCATCACGAAGCGGCCTCCGGGCATCAAATGTCGGGCGGCGTTGCGGAAGGTTTGCACCCACTCGGATTGCTCTAAGAGGTTTGAAATGCTGTTGTAAACCACGAAGACGAGTGAGAACTTCTCGTCGATGGCGGTCTCCGCAAAATCTCCAACCGTTGTGGTGATCGCTTCGGATCCGTGCTTGCGGCGCAGTTCCACGATGATGTCTTCGGAAATGTCGATGCCGTGCATTCGAATGCCACGCTCGCTCAACGGCAATGCCACTCTGCCGGTCCCGATACCAAACTCCAGCG
>JAYSVF010000144.1:0-9912 GCA_043718695.1 Acidimicrobiia bacterium
ACCGTAGTTATCTTCCCGTGTTGAAAAACGTGCTCGATGGGCCGGATCGGCTCAAGCTCAAAGCCCTCGTTCACATCACCGGTGGCGGCCTGCTTGACAACGTACCCCGGGTCCTTCCGGCCAATCTCGGAGCCGACGTCAATCTGGGGTCATGGCCAGTCCCACCCCTGTTCGCCCTCACCCGCGATGTCTCCGGGCTCGACGCCAACGAGCTGCACCGTACCTTAAACATGGGTGTGGGCATGGTAGTCATCTGCGCGCCTAGCGATGCTGAAACCCTACGTACACAGATTGATGAAGACACGTGGCTGATTGGCAACATCGTGGAGCGTGACGGATCCGTCGTCATCCTTCAAGGCGCCTGACTCAATGCCCGCTCTACTCAACACAGAATCCAACTCTGGGAGTACAACGGGTAAAAGGGCGCGTCTTGCCGTACTGGCATCGGGTTCGGGCTCAAACCTCGGAGCCATCCTGGCGGCGTGCGCTGATGGGACTCTTAATGCCGACGTTGTACTGGTAGCTGGCGACCGACCAAACGCTGGAGCCTTCGACCGGGCGAAAGCCGCGCACGTGCCCGCAACCGCGGTCCTCGAAGTTCCCGCCGATCGATCACTTAGGCGTGAATGGGCCACCGAGCTTGGGAAGATCGTCGCAGCGCACAAGCCCGATTGGGTCGTGCTCGCCGGGTTCATGCGGATACTTCCCGCTGAGTTTCTGAACCAGTTTCCCAATCGAGTGTTGAACCTCCACCCAGCACTTCCTGGCGAGTTTGCGGGAACCCACGCTATAGAACGCGCGCTAGCCGAAGCCCACAACGGGACGCGAACCTCAACAGGCATCATGGTGCATCTCGTCCCTGATGAAGGTGTCGATGATGGACCGGTACTCGCCACACAAGTTGTACCAATCCAGCCCGAAGATGACCTTGAGTCACTCAGCAACCGAGTCCATCAAGCCGAACATTTACTGCTCGTTGAGACACTACGCACACTTATCGCCACAACAAACCCGACACGAAACTGACCAGAACAAAGGTGACCATGACAACTTCATCCCCCTCCGCCTCCACCGCCTCACCCAACTTCTCCGTCAACGCCTCCTCTGCGGCGAACTCCGATCTTTTTGACCGCTTCACGGCACTCACCTTCGATGACGTGGTCGTCATCCCCGGATACTCAGAAGTGCTCCCAGCCGACGTCGACACTTCGGTGGTGATCGCCCGCGACATCAAGCTTTCTATCCCCGTGATCTCCGCAGCAATGGACCGCGTAACCGAATCTCGAATGGCCATTGGACTAGCCCGCGAGGGCGGTATCGGCGTGATTCACCGAAACCTCTCAGCCGAAGAGCAAGCTTCAGAAGTAGTGCGAGTCAAGCGCAGCCAGTCGGGAATGATCACTGATCCAGTAACACTCGGCCCCAATGCCACCGTGGCCGAAGCCGAAGGACTTATGGCGCACTACCGGTTCAGTGGCGTACCCATCACCCTGCCCGATGGCACACTCGTCGGCATCATCACCAACCGCGATATTCGCTTCATGGAGCCCGGCGATTCACTGCGTTTGGTGAGCGACTTCATGACCTCGGACCGTCTTGTGACCGCCAAGACCGGCACCACACTCGAAGAAGCAAAAGCATTACTTCGTGCACATAGGATCGAAAAACTGCCACTGGTAGATGACCGCGGACACCTCACCGGGCTGATAACCGTGAAGGATCTTGCCAAGCATCGTGATCACCCGTTTGCTTCTCTCGACAGTCGCGGACGTCTCCGTGTCGCCGCCGCCGTAGGTGTGGGTGCCGACGTAGAAGCCCGAGTCCAAGCACTCGTGAATGCTGGCGTGGATGCGGTTGCCATCGACACGGCCCACGGCCATTCCAAAGGCGTGGTCGATACCATCACCATGATCCGCAGCGGTTGGCCGGATCTGGCAATTCTCGCCGGAAACGTAGTGACCGCTGAAGGCGTAGAAGCCCTCGCCAAAGCAGGAGCCGATGCCATCAAAGTTGGAGTGGGCGCCGGATCGATCTGCACCACCCGCGTGGTTGCCGGTGCAGGCATGCCACAGCTTTCGGCAATCTACGAGGCCTCAAAGGCCACTCGCCGCCTTGGCGTTACCCTGATTGGCGATGGTGGCATTACGTATTCGGGTGACGTGGTCAAGGCCGTTGCTGCCGGGGCGAACATGGTGATGCTCGGCTCGATGCTGGCCGGAACCGATGAAGCGCCAGGTGCCTTCGAGTTGTTCGAGGGTCGCCGTTACAAGAGTTACCGCGGCATGGGTTCGATGGGTGCACTCGAGGGCCGTGCCGCCGATCGCTACGCCAGCGGACAGGGTTCTGTCGAAAATGCTGCGGCCGCTGCTGGCACGGGCAAACTCGTTCCTGAGGGCGTCGAAGGACGCGTGGCGTATGCGGGCGCGCTGCACGATGTGGTTGGCCAAATTGTTGGCGGTCTCCGCAGCGGCATGGGTTACGCAGGGGCCGCAAACCTCAACGATTTGAGCAACGCCCGACTCATGCGAGTAACCGCTGCGGGCCGGGCCGAAAGCCATCCCCATGATGTACAAATCACCAAGGAAGCCCCGAACTACAGCCGGAGTTCCTCTTGAGTTCCTCCGGTGATTCACTCAACGGTCCCGTTCCGCTGGTTGGCGTCATCATGGGTTCTATTTCCGATTGGTCGGTTATGGAACACGCGTCGCTAGTTCTCACCGAGTTAGGAATCCCGCACGAAACCAAGATCGTTAGCGCGCATAGGACCCCAGCCGTGATGGCCGAGTATGCCGCTACTGCTTCGGCCCGTGGACTCCGAGCCATCATCGCGGGAGCCGGTGGGGCCGCCCATCTCCCAGGAATGGTCGCCGCCCAAACGCTCGTGCCCGTGCTCGGTGTTCCCGTTCCCGCCACCGCGCTCCAAGGTGTCGACGCACTGCATTCAATCGTCCAGATGCCAGCCGGCGTTCCCGTCGCCACGTTTGCGATCGGTAAGCCCGGCGCTATTAATGCCGCACTGTTTGCTGCCGCGCTGTTAGCCGTCACTGATTCAGAACTCTCAGCACGCTTAGCAACCCGCCGCACCGATTCTGCGATTGCTGCGTTGGCCGCTGAATCGCAACTCCCCTTCGCCGGCTAAGCCTCGTGTTTATCCGTACCTCTCGTTGCCATGCTGGCCGAACCCTTTTCTTCCACCCTTGGTTCCCAATGACCTCGTCTCTATCTCTATCTCTGTTGCACACAAGGTCTGGCGTAAAGTGACCACAACAGCAAGCGTTGACCATTCGCAGTTGGCCTTGCCAATTGGATCGACCGTCGGCATTCTCGGTGGCGGACAGTTGGGCATGATGTTGGCCGAATCAGCAAAGTGCCACGGCTACCGGACAATCGTGCGAACCGATGATGCCCCCGGAGGCCCCGCTAGCCGAATTGCCGATAGCGAAATTTGTGCTTCCTATGACGACGACGAAGCCAACGAACGTTTCATCTCCGAGGTCGATGTGGTCACGGCGGAGTTCGAGAACCTGCCCGAATCCCTGCTCGTATGGATCGCCGCGCACAAGCCCATGCGCCCCAATCCCCAAGCCATCGTTACGTGTCAGCACCGTCAACGGGAAAAGGAATTTTTGGCAGCAAACGGAATTCCTCACGCAGGATTTCGCGTGATCACTTCCGCAGAAGAGTGTGTGGTCGCGTTTGACGAGCTAGGCCCGAAAGCAATTCTGAAGTCCGCGGCATTCGGGTACGACGGCCGCGGCCAAATCCGTCTCGATGCTCATAACCCAACCCGTAACGATGCATCCGCGGCTTGGGCGGAACTGGATGTTCCAGCCGCGGTCATGGAACAGTTCATGCCGTTCGTAAGCGAACTTTCAATAGTCGGAGCCCGGAGCCAAAGCGGTGATTGGGTAGCATTTGCCCCCAACGCCAACGTGCACGTAAACGGGATTCTCGACACCACAACCTCCCCTGCCAACGTAAGACCCGAAGTTGCACAACAAGCCGAAGAGATCGCCCACAACATCGCCAACAAACTCGAATACACCGGCACTCTTGCCGTTGAGTTTTTCGTACTCGCCGATCACTCACTCGTCGTCAACGAAATCGCCCCAAGACCGCATAACTCCGGCCACCACACCATCGACTCGTGCACTTCAAGCCAATTCGATCTGCAACTCCGAGCCACCCTCGGCCTCCCCTTAGGCGATGTGACCCAACACTCTCCCGCCGTCATGCAAAACCTCCTCGGCGACCTCTGGTCTAGCGGCGAACCCAACTGGGCGGCCATGACGGCACAACCCGGCGCGCACCTCCACCTTTACGGCAAGTCCGAACCCCGCCCCGGCCGCAAAATGGGCCACCTCACTATTACGAGTTCGTAGACCTGCCTACACCTTGGAAACTTTGATTGGTGTATCGAGCTGATCGGAGAGGTCGGAGATGTCTCGTGGATCGCTGGTGATGACTACTGGTTCCGAAACCGTCGATGCCATAGCAACAACAATGGCGTCGATGGCCGAAATCTTACCCGCTCGACTAGTTTTGGTTCGAAGAAGCGCTGCATGCCGTGAAACTTCCTCGCCAACTTCTTCTATCAAACAGCCGTTTAAGAGGCGGTTGACGTGAAAGTCTCGGCGGTTGTCGCCCGTCAACGACTCCACCAGTACAGCTGCGGGTACGACAGGAGGCCATAGTCCTGACTGGCGCATCGCGGCGACCCGATTTCTATCTAAGGCAAGCGAACTGACTCCTCCAGAATCGAGAACGAACGTCATGCAGCTTTTCGACGGTCGGTTGAAGTAGCAGAACCAGCAAGTAATCCGTCGACCCAAGCCAGTGCGTCTCGCATTTCATGCTCGGGAATCGGGCCCTGTTCGGCTTCCAACTCTGCAAGATAGCGATCAATGTATGCGGTTTTCTCGGCTTTGCGAACTTCTTGTGCCACCGCCGCTGCTGCCAAGCGCGAAACGTTCAGTCCCAATGCCTTAGCTTTCGCTACCAAATCGTCAGACATAGAAATGTTCATCCGTCCCATGCGCATACTCTACACACTGACCCTCTAGGTATTCAGGAAGTAGCGTTCGAGGATGGAAAACATGCAAGGCAAGGTCGTTGTTGTTACTGGGGCAAGTTCGGGGATTGGGGCTGCCGGGGCACGGGCTCTGGCAAACGCTGGGGCGACCGTCGCTGTGGTCGGGCGTGACTCTGGTCGAACGAACCAGGTGGCGCAGGAGTGTCTTGGGCGCGGACGGGCCTTTGTGGCTGACATGTCCTCGTTGGTCTCCGTCGCAACATTGGCCAAAGAGTTGGCTCAGGCTTACCCCGTGATTGATGTGCTGGCCAACAATGCTGGGTTCATCGCTCCAAAGGACGAGAAGACCGTTGATGGAATTGAATCGACCTTCGCGGTGAATCATGTGGCACCGTTCCTGCTCACCCGGTTATTGGAGCCAAATTTGCAGGCTTCCGCTCAGGCCAGGGTTATCACCACATCGTCAAGCGCGCATAACACTGGGAAGCTCGATCGTCCGTTTGATCCACATGCCAAGTGGTCAAGCTGGGGTGCCTATGGCGATTCCAAACTCGCCAATATTGCCTTCACTGCGGAGCTTGATCGACGCATGCAGGGCACCAAGATTTCCGCCAACTGTTTTCATCCCGGCGTCGTGCATACGGGCTTCGGGCGTGACAAGGGAGTGCTTTCGTTCCTGCAAAATACGTTCGGGCGTTTCGTGCTCATCACCGCGGAGAAGGGAGCCGATACGTTGGTGTACTTAGCATCGGAACCAGAAGGCATCAAAAATACCGGCAAGTTTTGGGTAAAACGCAAAGTCGTTCAGCCCTCGGCGGCAGGCCTCGACCGCAATGGCGCCAAACTCCATTGGAAAAAAACCGAGGCACTTATTGCCCCATTCACCAAGTAGTCGGGATTCACGAAATCCGTCGGCAAGGAGTGACACCTATGAAAATCGCAACGCCGCTGATTTCCGTCGGCGGATTTGATGCAGTCGAGAGTTCCGCTGATCCTGGTGCCTTCGTAACGTGGATGGCCCAGCAACGCCAGTTCGCTCCCGGTTCTGACGTAGCCGCACTCCAACTCTCGCCGACGGATCGCGTGCTCGATCTGGGTTGCGGCCCGGGCTCGGATTCCAAAGTGCTAGGTGAGCATACGGAACACGTTGTCGGTCTCGATCTCTCCGTGAGCGCGCAGGAAGTTGGCAATCCAGGAATACGAGATAGTTCTGAGCTTCGCGTTCCCAGGGTTCGTCATGCCGCCCGACGATAGGGGCCGAGCCGCAACGCAACCTTTCCGGGGTCTACGAACTTCGGGCTCTGAACGTATTGGCGCGTTTGATTTAGTGCGAACATTTGCCATTTTGGGGATGATCTGCGCGCATATTGGACCGATCACTTCAAGGTCAATTGGTGAGTGGGCATGGCTTCGCCAAGTAGAGGGACGAAGCGCCGCGGCATTCGCTATTTTGCTGGGCTCGTCGTCGGCGATGATGTTTCGGAGTCGTTCGGCAAAAGTTGGGGCAAACATGGCCCGGGCCGAACAGGTACTCCGTGGACTGTTGTTGTTTGGCGCAGGCGTGGCGATGACAAAATTTCCTACCGGCGTGGTCGTGGTTTTAGCGACGCTTGGGTTGGCCTCGATGTTGTCAATCCCAGCACTGCGATGGTCCACAAAGCGGGCCGTAATTGTGGCGCTGTCACTGGGCGTACTCGGTCCCCCTTTCAGCTATTGGCTGCGGATCACCGTCATCAAGCAGAGTGTGCTTACCGGCAAGCATTTCATGGGTGTCCCAAAGCCGGAATCGTTTACAAATGCTTCTCGATTTGGCTGGATGATCGTTGACCTGTTCTTTACGGGCGTTTATCCCCTCGTCACGTGGCTGCCTCTGGTGCTCGTGGGAATTGCGCTTGCTCAGAGTAATTTGCGTGATCCAAAAACTCGCCGCACACTGATGGTCGCAGCAATCACGTTGCTCGTGCTTCGCTTCGGGGGACTTGCGGCTCTGCGTTCGGTTTTTGATCTCGATGCCAAAGTTCTTGCTTCGCTTGCCGACAAATTCCCCGATGCTGAACCGGACCGATTGCAACGCTTTCTCGAACGTGGCGCACCCGGCGCGGTTTATCCTGCAGACTGGCGTTTGCTCTTCTACGCCAACACCCATAGTGGATCGTGGTTGGATTTAGCCGGAACCATTGGCGTGATGCTTGCCGTGTTTCGGGTTTCGCTCAGTGTTGCCGATCGCTTTCCCCGAGCAACCAGAATCGTTTCAAGCCCCGGGCGATTGGCCTTCACCATTTATGTCACCCATATCCTCGCTCGCTACGTTTTGATTCAACGGGCGGCAACTCCTGACATGACTCCCGGGGAACGAAACGGCTCAGCCGCATTCGAACCTTCAACACTGCTGGTGTTCCTAGTCATCGCCACAATCGCCTCAACCCTTTGGTCCGTATTCATTGGGCAAGGTCCTCTCGAGTGGCTCCTTCGGTTTCTCAGCCGTAAACCCTTGGCCCGCTTCGCTCCACCCCCTAGAGTGACGCTTACAGCAACGGCGGACCAATCGGCGGAGGCACCAGGAACATCGTTCGATACAGCCAATCCACTCGAATCGGAGAAGAGCGAAGCGCCAAACTCCACGGCCACTAATGCCTTCGTTGAACCTCAAAGCCAATTATCTCCCTCCGCTCAATCAACGACAATCTCCGGTGGGAACGAGAACGGCCAAAAACTGTCTTAGCCCTCTGCCACACTCGTTAGCGTGAGCACCAACACCACAAACCTCAATCCCAACGGCCCGAACGGCGCAAAGCTGGCCGAGAGAAGTGATGCTGATGTCCACCTAGAGCGGGTGCTGCACGCGATGGCTGGGCCAAGCGCTGTTCCGCGGGAGGATCAACGTGCTGCGGTTCGCGTCCTGGTCGACGATCGATCCCGCGTTTTGGTGGTTCAGGCTACTGGTTGGGGCAAATCGGCAGTGTATTGGGCGGCCACATCAGCGCTGCGAGCTCAGGGTGGCGGTCCCACGCTGGTCATCTCTCCCCTATTGGCCCTCATGCGTGACCAAGTTTCGGCGGCAGAACGGGCCGGCCTCAAAGCAGCAACAGTGAATTCCACCAACGTTGATGACTGGGACGACATTTTGAGGGCCGCGTTAGCTAGAAAACTCGATGTGCTGTTGGTGTCGCCGGAACGCTTGGCCAATCCCCGATTCGGGGCCATCCTTCCTGAACTGATCGGTTCCGCCGGGCTTGTGGTAATTGATGAGGCGCACTGCATTTCTGATTGGGGTTTCGATTTTCGTCCCGACTATCAGCGCCTGGCTAAATCGTTGGTGGGTGTTGCCGCCAATACACCGGTACTAGCAACAACGGCAACGGCCAACACTCGCGTAACCCTTGATGTTGCCGCGCAACTCGGGAAAGACACCGTCACGTTTCGCGGGTCTCTGGCTCGTTCTTCGTTACGTCTATCTGTGGTCCCCGATCTCACCGCAATCGAGCGTTACGCCTGGGTGGCCGAAGCTATTGATGCAATCGAAGGTTCCGGAATCATCTATGCACTTACGATTGCCGAAACCGAACGGCTCGCTGGATTTCTCTCAACGAGGGGTCACGCCGTGGCCGCCTACTCCGGTGCACTGGAGCCCTCAGCACGTGAACGGGTCGAGGATCAGCTCCGCCGCAACGAACTCAAAGCCGTGGTTGCCACATCCGCGCTGGGCATGGGATATGACAAACCCGATCTGGCCTTCTGCATCCATGTTGGCTCGCCGTCGTCGCCCGTGGCCTATTACCAGCAGGTCGGACGTGCCGGTCGAGCCCTCGATGATGCACAGGCCATCCTGCTCCCCGCCGAAACCGACACCCAGATTTGGGAACACTTCGCCACCGCTGGCGTACCCGATGAGAAACGAGTCGGCGCAATTCTCGAAGCCCTCGAAAGCGGAGCCAAAACGGTGCTGCAACTGGAATCCACTACCGCTATTCGACGAGGGCGACTCGAAGGGCTGCTCAAGATTCTGGCTGTCGAGGAAGCGGTCGAGCGATCCGGAACTTCGTGGCAGGCTACCGGTACTCCGTGGACATACGATGCCCCTCGATGGGAGGCCCTAGCCGAGGTGCGGTCAACCGAGGCGAACCTTATGCGCACTTACGCCAGCGGAACCCAATGTCTTATGCGCACGTTGCAAACCGCACTTGATGATCCTGATCCGGTCGATTGTGGCCAATGCTCTGCCTGTACAGGTTCGATTCCCGCACCGGGCCTGCACCCATCACCAGAGGCGCTCGAATCGGCCCGGGCTTTTGCTCGTGGTCGCGATGTAATCATCGACCCGCGCAAGCTATGGCCAACGGGTACCGCTCGCAAAGGCAAAATCATCGGTTGCAGCGAAGGCCGCGGTTTAGCGTTCGCCGATGATCCGGGCTGGGTCGATGAAGTACGAGGCATCCGAGACGAGCCCGCCTCCCCCGAAATCCTCGCTGGCATGGTCAAAACGCTCACTCGCTGGCGAAGTTCTTGGGGCTCTCGACCGGTCGCGATTGTGCCAATCGCTTCCCACGCCCACGGCCGTTTCATCCGTTCAATCGCCGAGCACCTCAGCGAAGTTGGCAAGCTCCCCATCGTCGATGCCATTGGCGTGTCTGGACAGATGCCATCCTCAGATGTTCCTTCAGCCGGCCAAGTCACCGCCCGGATCACCAACGTCGCTCTACGCCCCGGTGTCGAGGTCCCCCACGGCCCGATCTTGCTCCTCGATGCCCTCTATAGAACCGGGTGGACCATGACCGTCGCCGCCGCCCTCCTCCGCGAAGCCGGTGCCACCGCCGTGCTCCCCCTCGTGGTTCACCAACTCCCGTAACGAGCCGAACGCTTCCCCAGGGACAACTCGGGCG
>JAYSVF010000145.1:0-9900 GCA_043718695.1 Acidimicrobiia bacterium
GCTTCGAGGCGTCGAAGAACTACCGCACGAGTTGACGCTGAAAGATCTCCAGAGCTATTGGTGGCAGCTGCATCGATTAGGAGGTCTAGCAGCAGAGGATTTCCTCCACTGCGCTCCAAGAATTCCTCTGCGCGCAGAGCAGTTGATGATGCCACTCGACGCGCTTCGAGAATCACGCGAACTTCGTCAAGTTGCAACGGCCCTAATTCAAGTTGTTTCGCGGTGCTATCAGTGAAAAGCCACCGCAGATGCGGGAGTGATGAGGGGTTTGCAGCGAAAATCAACTTCGGAGCGCCGTTTTGTGTGGCCAGAGCAGAAAGAACCTCTGCGCTCAACCGGTCGAGCCACTGGCAATTATCGACAAAAATTGCGATGTCCTGCGCCAAGGCAACCGCGGATAAATACGAAGTGATGCGGGCGATTACTTCGGTTCGCTCTAGCGGTTCGGAGCCAAGGCCAACACCAACAAGTTCGTGTTGTGGAACTACCGACGCGAGCGCCGCGGACTCGGGCACTGTTGGCAGAGCGATCCCTTGAATCGCAAACACCTGAGTAATCAACGAGGCGAGCGCTTCAGCCGGGCGCAAGGGCCGCTCTTTTGCATCCACGCTGAGAACGGCTCGAACGAAAACGATGTTCTTGGCCTTACTCTCCAAAACCAAAGTAGCGGCTCGGAGCAAGCTGGTCTTGCCGATCCCGGGTTCACCGACTATGCACAACGTGGTGGGTCCATCGGGTTCAGTCAAACGTCGCAGTTCCCCTTCGCGACCAATCAGCGAAGCAGGGGCCGCGCCGCGCGCGCTTCCTGGCGTTCCCATGCCTTCTAGCAACGAACGATCGTGATCCAAAATTCGACGTTCCAAGTCAACCAATGACGATCCAGGTTCTAAGCCAGCGGCATCGGCTAACGCCTCCCGGGCTCGTTGATAGGCGCGCAGAGCATCGGTTTGGCGATCACTTCGATACAACGCGATCATCAGCGATGACCAACGGTTTTCGCGAAGCGGCTCCTCTGCAACGAGGGACTCTCCAACCCGAACCGCTCGCGCCGGGTCGGCTCCGATCACCAACTGACTCAGCCAAAGTTCTTGCAGCGTGCGGTGGAGCTCGGTGTAGTGCGAAGTGAGTGGGAGTAGATAAGGCAACGTGCCAAACGCGCCGAACGGCTCCCCTTGCCAAATTGCTAAGCACGCTTCTGTTTCGGCGAGGGTCGCTTCGAGTGGATTTCCCAACAGTCGTTCAGCTTCAAATTCGAAACGCCAAAGGTCGACCGTTGCAGGATCGCATTCGTAGCGATAGCCAAGCTGCACGGTTTCCAGAAGTGGTGCATCGTTGAGTTGTAGACGTGCTCGTTTGATAGCGACGCGGGTCGCCACGTTGTAGTCGGCTGGTGGTTCATCCCACAAACGGTCAACCAACGTGTCGGCCTGGACGGCTAACCCTCGACTTGAAGCCAAGCCAACGATCACACGCTGGGTTTGCTTGGAAAGTTTTAATGCGGTCCCGGCGCTAAACACCTGAACCCCGCCACTCAGTACCGTCTGCAATACAACTTGAGAACTCACAACGTAGGTGAGTGTACCGGTCCAGCCAGCGGATTCCCCTGTTGAGCTGGTGCATCATGAAGTTATCTCCAACAAATAGGAAAAAGCGCAGTCTTCCCTGAAGAAAGTACGTGCCCGCTGGTCTGCGCGGCGTGGTTTGGAAGTTTGACTTCACCCTGAAGTCTCCGCGGCGTTCCGGTAACTAGGAAAACTCCTAGTTTTCTAGAGCAGTCCTCAATAGGCAGTCGTAGAAGTCTGGAAGCGGGTCAACAGCCTGCGGATTGCCGCGCTTTTCCGGTGAACCGCAATTGAGCTAGCGCAAAAGCACCGGAAAGAGCAAAAGTGTGGCTTCGTGACGCCGTGAATGTCACGGACTTTTAAGAGAACTGCCGTGAAATACGAGAACTTCAACGAACATGTAACTTCGAAACATCGAGTCGAGCGGGGTAATTCCCAAACCAGTCGTCGGAAGGTCCTTGACCTGAAACGACGTTTGCTTTACGGTACGTTGCACATAAACGGAGCCCGGCGAAGGCTCTGGTTTGCAACGTCACTGGGCGTTTGCCTTAACGAGCTTGTAGTGATAGCGTCGATAGGCCGTGCGCGCCCTTTCCCCCCTCCAATCAATCACGTTGGCTTTCGATTCGTCGACCGCCATCGTGCATCCAGGTTGTAACCAGGGGTTTGAGCACGTCGTCGCTATACCCGTAATCGATGTAATCCACCGCTGCGAATCAGATGCCCGATCTTCCGATCGACGCCCGCTGACCGCCCATCACGAGGAGTAAGGACCGCTCTTGTCCACTGCACCGTCCCGTGACCGTTTCAGCTTTGCCAACCAGGAAGAGGTTTTGCCACTGCCAGACCTCATCTCGGTTCAGAAGTCATCGTTCCAATGGTTCCTTGATGTTGGTCTCAAAGAGACCTTCGAAGGCATCAGCCCGATCGAAGACTTCACTGGCACACTCCGTCTAGAACTCGAGTTCGACCCGGACGATATCGATTTGCGCCCACCACCAAAGTTCAGCGTGGAAGAGTGCAAAGAGAAGGACATGACCTTCTCTGCCCCGATCTTCGTGCGCGCCCGCTTCATGAACGCCGCAACCGGCGAAATCAAAGAGCAAACCGTATTCATGGGTGACTTCCCCATGATGACGGATAAAGGCACGTTTGTTATTAACGGTACCGAGCGCGTGGTTGTATCGCAGCTCGTCCGTTCGCCTGGCGTCATTTTCGCCCCAGGCCGTGACCTCAAGACCATCGTTACCGGCACCGTGCACCCTTACCGGGGTGAGTGGATCGAGTTTGACGTAGAGCAAAAGCCAGGCAAAGACGTCACCGCCGGCGCCCGTGTAGCTCGCAAGCGTCGCTTGTCGATGTTCGTGATCCTTCGCGCCCTTGGCTACACCGAGGAGAACTACCCCGGATTCCTCGACCGCTTCGTGCGTCACTTCTCCTTCCTCGAAGCGCAATGGGAAAAAGAGCAAGGCCTGTTCACCACCCGTGAAGAATCACTCGTAGAGATCTACAAGAAGGCCCGCCCAGGCGAACCACCATCGGTGGAATCCGCCAAGGCGTACTTCGAAAACGCCTTCTTCAACCACAAGCGTTATGACCTCACCAAGGTTGGCCGTTACAAGCTCAACCGTAAACTTGGCGACGAAATCCAGAAGATCAACGGCCTGTTGGGCGTAGACATCGAAGTGCCACAAATTGGCCACGAAGTCCTCACCCCAGCCGAGCTACTTGCTACGTGCACTTACTTGTTGCACCTGGCTGACTCCACTGAGGGTTACCGTCTCGATGACCAGGACCACTTCGCTAACCGACGTATTCGCAGCGTTGGTGAACTCATCCAAAACCAAGTGCGTGTCGGCTTGAGTCGTATGGAGCGTGTTGTACGTGAACGTATGACCACCCAAGACGTTGAAGCCATCACGCCACAAACGTTGATCAACATCCGCCCAGTAGTTGCCGCCATCAAAGAGTTCTTCGGAACTTCGCAGTTGTCGCAATTTATGGACCAAGTCAACCCACTTTCGGGCCTCACCCACAAGCGTCGTCTGTCGGCACTTGGACCTGGTGGACTCTCCCGTGAGCGCGCAGGCTTCGAAGTACGTGACGTTCACTCCAGTCACTACGGCCGTATGTGCCCGATCGAAACCCCAGAAGGCCCAAACATTGGTCTGATCGGCAACTTGGCATCCTTTGCCCGAGTCAACGATTACGGCTTCATCGAAACCCCGTATCGCAAGGTGGTTGATGGCCGAGTAACCAAGGACATCATGTACCTCTCTGCCGACGCAGAAGAGGAATACATCATCGCCCAGGCCAACGCCACGCTCGATGATGACGGCAGCTTCACCGACCCGAAGGTGCTCGTCCGCAGAGCCCCACAGGGTGCCAGTGTGCGCGTGGGTGCCGGTGGCAACAACAGCTACTCCTCCACCAACGAAGTGGACTTCGTAAAGCCCAGCGAAATCGACCTTATGGACGTTTCGCCAAAGCAGATCGTTTCCATCGCCACCGCCCTCATCCCATTCCTTGAGCATGACGACGCAAACCGTGCCCTCATGGGTGCCAACATGCAGCGTCAGGCCGTGCCATTGGTACGACCTGAAGCTCCCTACGTTGGTACCGGTGTAGAAGCCCGTGCTGCTCGTGACGCTGGCGATGTTGTTCTCGCCGAGGGCACCGGAACCGTCACCGAAGTTTCTGGTGATTACGTAACCGTGCAGTACGACGATGCAGCACTTGGTCGCAAGATCTACCGTTTGCACAAGTTTCGCCGCTCAAACCAGAACACCTGTATCAACCATCGCATCAAGGTCATCGAAGGCGACCGTGTGCAGGGCAACCAAGATGGTCAATTCAAGGCAACCGTTCTGGCCGACGGACCATCCACCGACATGGGCGAACTTTCCCTGGGCAAGAACCTCCTCGTAGCGTTCATGAACTGGGAGGGCTACAACTTCGAAGACGCCATCATCCTTAACGAGCGTTTGGTTAAAGATGATGTACTCACCTCGATTCACATCGAAGAGCACGAAGTAGATGCCCGCGACACCAAGCTTGGTGCCGAAGAAATCACCCGTGACATTCCCAACCTCAGCGAAGAAATCCTCAAGGATCTCGACGAGCGCGGCATCATTCGCGTTGGTGCAGAAGTTGGCCCTGGAGACGTCCTCGTCGGCAAGGTAACCCCTAAGGGTGAAACCGAACTGACCCCAGAAGAACGCCTGTTGCGCGCCATCTTCGGTGAAAAGGCTCGTGAAGTTCGTGACACCTCGCTGAAGGTTCCTCACGGCGAATACGGCAAGGTCATCGACGTAAAGGTGTACACCCGCGAAGACGGCCATGAGCTTGCTCCCGGCGTCAACCAATTGGTACGTGTCTATGTTGCTCAGAAGCGCAAAATCCAAGCGGGCGACAAGCTCGCTGGGCGCCACGGCAACAAGGGTGTTATTTCCAAGATCCTCCCGATCGAAGACATGCCCCACACCGCCGACGGTATGCCTGTCGACATCATCTTGAACCCACTGGGCGTACCCAGCCGCATGAACGTTGGCCAGGTTCTTGAAGCTCACCTTGGCTACGCCGCACGTTGGGGCTGGGCCGATGGCGCTGGCGAAGCACCACTTCGTGGCACCGAAACCAAAACCCGTCCGAACACCCGCCCTGCTGCTTGGGTAGCCACACCGGTCTTCGACGGCGCCCACTGGGATGAGCCAGGCACCCGCCACAAGACCATCCAGGAGACCTTCCGCACCCTCAACCCTGAGGGCAAAGACGGCGACCGTTTGGTGCAGGATAACGGCAAGATCCAGTTGTACAACGGCCGTACCGGCGAAGCGTATGACCAAACCGTTACCTGCGGCTACATGTACATCTTGAAGCTCAACCACTTGGTTGACGACAAGATCCACGCCCGTTCCACTGGCCCGTACTCGATGATCACCCAGCAGCCGCTCGGTGGTAAAGCACAGTTCGGTGGACAGCGTTTCGGCGAAATGGAAGTGTGGGCCCTTGAGGCTTACGGTGCGGCTTACTGCCTACAGGAGCTGCTCACCATCAAGTCCGACGACGTGCTTGGCCGTGTGAAGGTTTACGAAGCCATTGTGAAGGGCGAGAACATCCCTGAACCGGGTATCCCCGAATCGTTCAAGGTGCTCATCAAGGAAATGCAGTCGCTGTGTCTCAACGTCAAGGTCGAAAGCTTTGGCGGACACGAGATCGAAATGCGCGAACTTGATGAAGACGTGTTCCGTACCGCAGAAGAGTTGGGCATCGACCTTTCTCGTCCGGAGCGTGGCTCCGACGAGGAAGACGCCCGACGCGCTGCAGAACGTGCGTTTTAGGCAGTGAGCATGAGTCTTTGTGCAGTGTTTCCTTCCAAGTCCCCAGAACAACTGCGGAAATCAGAACGAAAACGCTGCGCGATCACTCGTGCGAACACGCCTAACAGTTCCTCGTTTCTCCGCTGAAAAGCGCAAGCCCTTTGGTGTTGGCGGTTCCTCTCTTGAGGAGCCGCCCTCACACAGCGAAGCAACCAAGGCCCTTCGATTCTCTCCTCGTGAATGTTTCGAAGGCAAACCTCGCCGGTTGCAAAACTCTCTCCCGCCTTTCTGGTCCCGAAAATAGGTGTGCATAGCAATGCTTGATGTGAACGACTTCGACCGCATCACTATCGGTCTCGCAACAGCCGATTCAATCCGTAGCTGGTCTCATGGTGAAGTAAAAAAGCCTGAGACCATCAACTACCGAACCCTCCGCCCGGAGAAGGACGGTCTCTTCTGCGAAAAGATTTTCGGTCCCCAAAAGGACTGGGAGTGCTACTGCGGAAAGTACAAGCGCGTCCGCTTCCGCGGCATCGTGTGTGAGCGTTGTGGCGTAGAAGTCACCCGCTCCAAGGTTCGTCGTGAGCGCATGGGCCACGTGGAGCTTGCCGCGCCTGTAGTGCACATCTGGTACCTCCGCGGTACCCGCTCATGGTTGGCGTACCTGCTCATGGGTACCGAAGCCAAAGAAGAACTCAAAGCCAAGCAGCTCGAGAAGGTTATTTACTTCGCTGCCAACCTGGTTACCTTCGTAGACCCGGAACGCCGCCAGGCCGATCTTCCCAACCTCGAAAACGAACTCTACGAAGAGTTGCAGCTCATCGAGAAGGACCGCGATCTCAACTTGGACCGCCGGTTCAAGCAGCTCGAAACCGATCTGGAAACCCTCGAAAAAGACGGTGCAAAGGATTCTGAAATCAATGCCAAGAAACGTTTGGCTGACAAAGAAATCGCTGGAATCCGCGATCGTGGCAACGCCGAATACGAGCTGGTAAAGCGCGCATTCGACGAGTTCAAGAACCTGCATTCGCGCAAGATCATCGAAGACGAAATGCTTTGGCGTGAGCTGAAGGATCGTTACAACGATTACTTCCGTGGGGGCATGGGCGCAGAAGCTATTCAGCAGCTGATCGGCGAACTCGATTTTGACGTTGAAGAAGTAAAGCTCCGTGCACTTATCGAAGCCGTCCCGGCCGAAGGCAAGCGTCCGCTGAGCGTTCAGCGTAAGCAGAAGGCCATCAAGCGCCTCAAGATCGTGGCCGCCTTCAACAAGCGCGACGAAAACGGCAAGCGCATGAATGACCCACGCGCCATGATCCTTGGTGCCGTACCGGTTATTCCGCCAGACCTTCGCCCCATGGTGCAGCTCGACGGTGGACGTTTTGCCACCTCGGACCTCAACGACCTGTACCGCCGCGTGATCAACCGGAATAACCGCCTCAAGCGTCTCCTTGACCTCGGTGCTCCCGAGATCATCGTGAACAACGAGAAGCGTATGTTGCAGGAATCCGTCGACGCGTTGTTTGACAATGGTCGTCGTGGACGCCCCGTAACCGGCCCAGGTAACCGTCCCCTCAAGTCGCTGTCGGACATGTTGAAGGGCAAGCAGGGTCGTTTCCGTCAAAACCTTCATGGTAAGCGTGTTGACTACTCGGGCCGTTCCGTAATCGTTGTTGGACCAACACTGAATCTTCACCAGTGTGGCTTGCCGAAGTTGATGGCCCTTGAGCTGTTCAAGCCATTCGTGATGAAGCGCCTTGTTGATCAGGAACTGGCACAGAACATCAAGTCGGCTAAGCGCATGGTGGAACGTCGCCGTGCGCAGGTTTGGGATGTCCTTGAAGAAGTCATCAAGGAACACCCCGTCATGTTGAACCGTGCACCAACGCTTCACCGCTTGGGCATCCAGGCCTTCGAGCCAGTGCTCGTTGAAGGTAAAGCCATCCAGTTGCACCCACTCGTTTGTACGGCCTTCAACGCCGACTTCGACGGGGACCAAATGGCCGTCCACCTTCCACTCTCAGCCGAAGCGCAAGCCGAAGCCCGAATCCTCATGCTGTCGACCAACAACATTTTGTCGCCAGCACACGGTCGCCCGATCGCCGTTCCTTCACAGGACATGATCATTGGTGCGTACTACCTCACTCTGCAGCGCGATGGCATGGTTGGCGAAGGCCGCACGTTCCGTCACATGTGGGAAGTAGAGCGTGCTTTCGACAACGCGGAACTTCACCTCCATTCCAAGATCACTATGCGTACGAACGACTGCACCTTGGGTGCCCCTGTCGACGGCGAAGATGCAATCGTGGAAACCACACCGGGCCGCCTCATCTTCAACACGGCACTCCCACGTGGCTTCCGCTTCATCAACACCTTGGTGAAGAAGCGTGAAATCACCAACATCGTTGACGATCTCGCCATCAGCTACCCCAAGGCCATCGTGGCCAACTCACTTGACAACCTGAAAAACCTGGGCTTCCGTTACGCCTCGCAATCAGGCCTGTCGATTTCGATTGACGACGTCCGCACTCCTGCCGCCAAGGCCGAAATCCTTGAGCGTCACGAAAAGGAAGCGGAAAAGATCGAAGCACAGTTCAAGCGCGGCATCATCACCGATGACGAACGCCGTCAAAAAGAAGTGGAAATCTGGACCGACGCCACCGCCGAAATCCAGAAGGCCATGCAGGACGTTCTCGATGCAGAGCCAATGAACCCCATCAACATGATGGTTGGTTCGGGTGCTCGTGGTAACGCTCTCCAGGTTCGCCAGATCGCCGGTATGCGCGGTCTTGTAGCGAACCCGAAGGGCGACATCATTCCCCGCCCGATCAAGAGCAACTTCCGCGAAGGCCTCTCGGTTCTTGAGTACTTCATTTCAACCCACGGTGCGCGTAAAGGTCTCGCCGACACCGCACTTCGTACTGCCGACTCCGGTTACCTCACCCGTCGTCTCCACGACGTGGCCCAGGAACTCATTATTCGTGAAGACGATTGCGGTTCAACCCGTGGCCGTTGGCTCGAATATGTAGGCCCGGATACCGCAACGCAGCGTGGCTACTTGGAAACGAACCTTTTGGGTCGTCTCCTGGCCGAGCCCGTAACCATGGGTAACGGCACCGTCATTGACCGCAACGTAACTATTGGTCAAGACACCATGGAAGCAATCCGCGATGACGAATCCGTAACCCGTGTTCGTGTTCGTTCTGTGTTGGCGTGCGATGCCGAATTCGGTGTTTGTGCCAACTGCTACGGCCGTTCATTGGCTACCGGATACCACATCGAAATGGGCGAATCGGTTGGCGTAATTGCGGCCCAGTCCATTGGCGAGCCTGGCACGCAGCTCACCATGCGTACGTTCCACACCGGTGGTGTTGCTGCCGGTAAGGGCGAATCATCAGACATCACCGCTGGTTTGCCTCGTGTAGTTGAGCTTTTCGAAGCTCGTACTCCTAAGGGCAAGGCCGTTCTTGTTGCTAACTCCGGAACGGTTCGGATGGGCGACGAGGACACCAAGACCCGCGAAATCATCGTGATCGGTGACGACGGTGCCGAGATCTCCTACACCGTAGGTATCAACGCCAAGCTGCACTCCAACGTGGTTGAAGGTGGCGAGGTTAAGGCCGGCGATCCACTCAATGAAGGCCCACTCGACCCCAAGGAAATTCTTGAGATCAAGGGCATCCGCGATTGCCAAACGTACCTTGTTGCTGAGGTTCAGAAGGTGTACCGCGATCAGGGTGTATCGATCCACGATAAGCACATCGAGCTGATTGTCCGTCAGATGCTCAAGCGTGTTGCCGTGCAGGAATCCGGCCAGTCGGCCTTCTTGCCTGGTGAAAAGGTCGAGGCTCGGTACTTTGGTATCGCCAACCGTTTGTTGCGTGATGAGGGCAAGATCCCCGCTGAGGCTCGTCCTGAGTTGATGGGTATCACCAAGGCTTCGTTGGCGACTGATTCTTGGTTGTCGGCCGCATCGTTCCAGGAAACCACCCGGGTGCTTACCGAGGCTGGTATCGAAG
>JAYSVF010000146.1:0-9875 GCA_043718695.1 Acidimicrobiia bacterium
ACGCAGCAAAGACGAAGCCCAGTTCCAGAGCAGAGTTCGGTCTGGCCTCATCGTGGCCGGAACCAGCGACGACGCAGGTGCGTAGAGCACTCTAATCGGGGTCATCCTCGTGGCCAGGGCGAACTTGCAGCAAACCGGCGTAGGCCCCAGCGGCATCGATTTCGCCTTCCAACACGCGATACACAGTCCGACAAATCGGCATAGGAATTCCGTGACGTTCAGACAAAACCATCACGGTCTCCGCCGTCTTGACGCCTTCGGCCACCATGTTCATTTCCGCCAAAATCTCTGGCAACTTACGGCCCTTGCCAAGCTGCTCACCAACGTAGCGATTACGGCTTTGGGGGCTCATACACGTCGCCATGAGATCACCTAAACCGGCCAGTCCAGAGAACGTTGAAGCATGTCCTCCCATGGCCGTACCGAGCCGCGCTAACTCTGAAAGGCCACGCGACACCACCGCAGCTCGAGTGTTATCGCCAACACTGAGACCCTCGGCCATCCCAGCGGCAATGGCAATCACATTTTTCAGTGCGCCTGCCACTTCGCAACCAAGAACATCATGATTTGTGTACGTACGAAAAAACGAACGGTGAAACACTGATTGCAAGGCCCGAGCAACCGAGAGATCCTCTGTGGCGATTACTGCACCAGCTGCATAGCCCGCCATGATTTCCTTGGCCAGATTGGGGCCGGTAAGTGCGGCAGCGGGATGCCCGGGAAGCACATCTTTGATGACCTCGGTCATGCGCATAACGGTCCCGCGTTCAAAACCTTTGGTGAGCGAAACGACGGGTATCCACGGCCGAATATGCGGTGCGCATTGCTCAAGCACCGAACGAAAATTGTGCGATGGGATTCCCACAATCACCACATCAGCATCGGCCACCGCTTCCCCCAAATCAGTTGTGCCACGCAGCGAGGCGGGAAGCGAATAGCCCTTGAGATACTTCGTGTTGGCGTGGTTCTGGTTGATGTCCTCAACCACATCGGAGTCGCGGGCCCAGAGAGTGGCATGGTTTCTCGAAGCGGTAAGCGCCGCCACGGTCGTTCCCCAAGATCCTGCGCCGAGGATGGCAACTTTCATCGGCCGCAAAGAAAGCGGGGCGGGCGTTGCTTGAGTTGATTGGGTCGAAGCCATAGGCGGATGGTAGGTGGTTGCGAGACACCTTGCACACTGCGATAAACACAACGAAGAGAACAATACCGAGGAACTCAAACGCGCCGAGCAGGATCGGGCCAAACTGGCAGCGTGATGTTTCGCAACGCCTTGACCGCCTTCGCCATGGTCTTTCCAGCGGAACTACCAGACAAGTCGATGTTCGCCACCTTGGTGCTCACCTCCAGGTTTCGGCGTCCGGTTTTGGTTTGGTGTGGTGTGGCCGCAGCATTTGCAGTGCATGTGGTTGTCGCGGTCGCTGCTGGCAGTTTGATCCACCGGCTACCAGAGCGTTTGGTTGGGGGAGCAACGGCACTCTTGTTCGCGTTTGGAGCGGTAATGCTTTGGCGTGAAGCAGGCGTGCCAACGGGAGATCCGGCGCGAAACAATCAAATTGGGAGCGTTACGCCCGAGGGAATCCGCACGATTTTGGTCACCGCTTTTGTAACCGTAGGTTTGGCCGAGTGGGGCGATCTCACGCAGCTGGCAACGGCCTCCCTCGCAGCCGATCGTGGCGATCCCTTCGCCGTGGGAATTGGTGCCTATCTTGCCCTTCTCAGCGTCGCTGGGCTCGCGGCGTTTGTCGGTCGCTGGATACTTCGAGTCGTTCCCTTGCAGACGGTTCGCAGAATTGCGGCTGGTCTTTTCGCGTCCCTGGCGATTTGGACGCTCTTTGAGCTCTTTGAACGTTGAGCTCTTCGAAACTTGAGCTCTTCGAACTTTGACCGCATCAAAGCACGAACAAACGCTGGGAAACTAGCGATTCGTGAGTGGTGATTTTTGCGATGGGCTGCAAGGCTGAAGGGTGATGACTACCGAATCGCCCAGATCTAGCTCCAACCGCATCGTCAAAACCGAGATACCGGTGGGCATGGACACCAAGGACACCTCCGTCATGGCCGAACCCTCACCGCTTATTCCCGCCGCCACGGTAATTCTGGTGCGTGATGGCGACAATGGCCTGGAAACCCTGATGGTAGAACGAGTTGGGCGCGGGAATTTTGCCGGATTCAGCGTGTTTCCCGGTGGACGGGTGGATCCTGAGGATTTTGATCCCTCGGCACCTGAGGATGAATTCGTAGCGTCACGTCATGCTGCTGTTCGTGAAGCCCGAGAAGAAGTAGCCCTGCACGTGGTGCTTGAAACCCTGATTCCTCTTTCCCGTTGGGTGCCACCGCCATTTGAAATGAAGCGCTTCGGCACGTGGTTTTTTGTTGCCCCAGCCGTAGCTGGTGACATTGCGATGAGCGAAGGTGAACTCACGGCCTTCCATTGGCTCACTCCAGTGGAAGCTTTGGCGCAAGCATCGGCAGGAACTCGGACCCTGGCACCACCAACATGGGTAAGCCTGCACCAACTATCGCCTTACACGTCGGTCGATCACGCGTTGAGCGATCTCTCTACCAAGGAGCCCACACACTTTGAAACGTGGCCCCTTCAGCGAAAGCCCATGGTTTTGGCGTGGGAACCCGATGTTTCCTACAAGCAACCCCTCGAATCCGTTGACCTCGATGCCCCAGGTCCCCGCCACCGCCTCTACATGCACGATGGGCAATGGGAATACGTCGTCAACGAATAAACGCAAAAGCCCGCCAGGTGCAGGTGACCTGGCGCAGGTGAACAGCCGTCACCAATGCGAGGGCTTGTAGGTGAGGGCAAGACGTGGTTGTTTGGCTTGGAACCCCTTTGACCAGCACCTAAACATTGAAAAGTTACGAGCCCTGTGACATGTGCTACCTTGCCCTGTAAGCGCTTGCAGTAAGGCAGCGCCGAGCAGGAATCCACACCTGCGTTTCCACCTTGGGGAGAATAAATGAAATACGCAAAGACAGTCGCTGCAGCGTCTGCACTTGTCGTGCTGGTAACGGGCCCAACCGCTCTTGCCGCCACAAAGGCAAAGGCAAAGACTTCAGCAAAGACAACCACCATCGCTGCCGGCACAATCCAGTGCAAGAATCAGTACAAGGGCAAGACGGTCTCGATCTTCTCCCCAGTACGTGACAGCGCCACCGACACTGCAGCAACACAGCGCCGCAATGCTTACGCTCCTTTCGAGAAGTGCACCGGCGCCAAGGTGAAGTTCGAAGGCACCGATCAGTTCGAGACCCAGGTAAACGTACGTCTTGCCGGTGGCAACGCTCCCGACCTTATCGAGTTCCCACAGCCAGGTCTCCTTCAGCAGATCGCCGCTAAGGGTCAGCTCAAGCCACTCACCGGCGCAGCCCTCAAGTCAGCAAAGAATGACTTCATTTCCGGCTGGCTCGAATACGGCACCGGCAAAGATGGCAAGGTTTACGGCATCCCGCAGACCGCCAACATCAAGTCACTCGTTTGGTACTCGCCAAAAGCATTCGCCGACAAGGGCTACAAGATCCCAACCAGCCAGGCTGAGCTCATCTCCCTGTCTGACAAGATCGTTGCCGACGGCGGAACCCCATGGTGCGTAGGCGCCGAATCTGGCGTTGCTACGGGCTGGGTATTGACCGACTGGATGGAAGACTTCATGCTTCGCACCAACGGTGAGAAGGTTTACGATCAGTGGGTAAACCACGAAATCGGATTCAACGATCCTAAGGTCAAGGCCGTTATGGACGCCGTTGGCGCATTCGTAAAGAACCCTAAGTACATCGGTTCCGCAGAAGGCGTAAAGAACATCGCTACCACCAAGTTCCAAGAGGGTGGCTTCCCAATCCTCGCCGGCAAGTGCTACATGCACCGTCAGGCTTCGTTCTACAAGGACATCTGGCCAAGCGGAACCACCATTGGTGACAATGGCGCAGTAAACACCTTCTACCTCCCCAGCCCAGCTGGCGGACCGAAGTACATGCTTGGCGCTGGCGACATTTGGGCAGCAGGCACCACCAAGCCAGAGACCATGGATGCTCTTGCTTACGGTTCCTCACTTGATTACGCCTATGACCTTTTGAAGGTTCGCAGCGAATTGTTCCCACGCAAGGACATCGATACCGCTAAGTACACCGATGCAACCAACAAGAACTTCGCCAACCTGCTTAAGGGCGCCGACGTTTTCCGTTTCGATGCTTCAGACCTCATGCCTGGCTCCGTTGGCGCAGGTACGTTCTGGACCGAAATCACCAAGTGGATCACCGGTCAGTCAACTGATGACACCGTGAACAACATTGAGAAGAGCTGGCCAAAAGGCTGATTCGTCTCCGCTTACGTAAGGTGAGCGAATAGCAGTTCTTGATTGGTGCCCGGCGTGCTTTCAGCACACGGGCACCTTTCATTACCGGTACTTCCAAGATCAGTACCTGTGTCGCCGCAAGCCAATATGCTCACTGCCACAATCAGTCCCAGTTTCGTGTCCCAGCACCCGGAGTTACTTCATGCCCTTCCTTAGTCGCCTTTTAGGTAGTACCTACGCCCGAAGGCTTGCGTTAGTTCTTGGTGGTTTAGCTCTGCTGCTGGTCTTCAAGATCTTTGGGGGCAACGAAGTCGTGAGAACCCTCGGCGTCATGATCGGAGGCATCGCCGCTTTTTTGGCGATCGTTCTTGGCTTCTTTGCGCTGGTGAATCTGTTACCGGAGAAACTTCGTGAAAAAGTCCAGGCATTACCGTTTGTTCTTTTTGCGATTATTTTTGCTTTCGGCGGGCTGCTGGTTTCGGCCATCGGAACCGTAATTGCGAGTTTCCACGATGACGTCAACGGGAAGACGTTCGTGGGTTTCGACAACTACAAGTTGATCTGGACCACGCTCGATAGCCGTCTAGCTGTGGTGAACAGTTTTGTATGGGTGTTCATCGGAACAGCGATCACCGTGGCACTCGGCTTAACCATCGCTCGTTTCGCTGATGGAATGAGAGGCGAACGTTTCGCGAAGCTGGTCATTTTTCTTCCTGTAGCTATCTCGCTCGTGGGCGCAGGCATTACCTGGAAATTTATTTATGCAGAACGCGGATTTTCGTTTGACTCGGGGCTGCTCAACGAACTTGCGAAGGCTGCCCGTTTCCCCAAGTCAATGGGCGGCGGACCAGAAGGACGCAACTGGCTCCTGGAACGCGGAATAGGCGGAATCGAACCGCCGAGTTGGGCACCAGGATTCAACTCTTTACTACTCATCGTGATCTTCATCTGGGCACAAACCGGGATCGCCACCGTGGTACTTTCCGCGGCGATCAAAGGAGTTCCTCAAGAGCTCATTGAAGCAGCAACCGTTGACGGTGCGACTCGAAATGAAGTGTTTCGCAAAGTAACAATCCCCTACATCAAAGGCACCATCGCCACCGTGACTTCACTCGTGGCGTTGGCATCGCTAAAGGCGTTCGACATCATTGCAGCGGCAACGGGAGGACGGTTCGGAACTGCCACCCTGGCAACGGAGTTCTTCGCCAAAAAGTTCGTGGAACTTCGAGACGGAGCAGGTGCGGCACTGGCCGTTGCGCTTTTTGTTCTTTGCTTTCCCATCGTGGTTTGGAACAGTCGCGTGCAACGCCGCATCGAGGAGACCAACTAAATGTCAACCAAAATTCCTGCTATCCCCTCGATCGCTGGCAACCCGGATCTCCAAGGTGTGTTGGCCGTCGGTGAGGGCCTTCCCACCAAAGAAAAGCTGGGAACATCCGTAGCTAAAAGCTTTCATAGCCGGTCCGGCCGAGTTCTGGTGTGGATGCTGGCGCTGCTGTGGACCGTTCCAACCTTCGGCGTGTTCGTTTCATCGTTTCGCCCCGAGGCTGATGTGAAGTCTTCGGGTTGGTGGGAGTTCTTTCTTCATCCCACCCGCTTTACGCTTTCGAATTACAAGGGCGTCCTGTCCACTGCCCCTGGCAACGATGGACTCAGCCATTTTCTGCTGACTTCGTTCAAGATCACTATTCCTTCAGTGATCATTTCGGTAGGAGTTGCAGCCCTAGCCGCCTACGGGTTCTCCTGGATCAATTTCAAGGGACGCGATTGGCTGTACTCGTTCATCATGGCCATGCTGATCGTTCCCTTGCAGATGTGTCTTATCCCGATTCTGCGCTTCTTCACCGGTGGTGCCCACCTCGGCGGAGTAACCATTTTGCCGGATTTGGGACTGGCCAACACGGTCGTTGCGGTTTGGATTGCCCACAGCATTTTTGGGTTGCCGTTCTGCATTTTTCTGATGAAGAACTTTGTTGGTGGTCTACCCCGCGAAATTATCGAAGCGGCTCGTGTCGATGGCGCGTCGCATCTCACCACCTTCACTAAACTGGTGCTTCCGCTCTCGATTCCGTCTATCGCCTCGGTGGCTATTTTTCAGTTCGTGTACATATGGAATGACTACCTCGTAGGCCTGGTTTATGGCGGCTCGGAAAACACGCCAATCATCGCGAAAATGGTTGAAGTTACCGGCACCCGCGGTCAGTCTTGGCACCTACTTACCGCCGCAGGTTTCGTCTCCATGGTTGTGCCAGTCACGGTATTCCTTTCGCTCCAGAAGTACTTCGTCAAAGGCTTGCTTACTGGCGCGGTGAAGGGCTAACCAAAGGTGGAGTCACCCAAACCCTGGTGGAGAAACGCGTCGGTTTACCAGTTGTACGTTCGTTCCTTCGCTGATGCCAACGGTGATGGAATTGGTGATTTGGCGGGAATCACCGAGCGCCTCGATCATGTCCAATCGCTTGGTGTTGACGCCATTTGGCTCAACCCGTGCTTTCCTTCACCACAACGCGATCAGGGGTACGACGTATCGGATTACTTCGCGATTGAACCTGCCTACGGTGATTTGGAAATCTTCGATGCACTGATTACTCAGGCCCATATTCGGGGGCTTCGGGTGTTGCTCGATGTAGTGCCAAATCACTGCTCAAGGGATCACCAGTGGTTCCTTGAGGCGTTGGCTGCTGGACCAGGATCACCTGAGCGAGCGCGTTTCTGGTTTCGGACCGGACGTGGCGTTGATGGTTGTGAGCCACCAAACAACTGGAAGGCAATCTTTGGCGGCTCAGCGTGGACTCGCATCACTGAGGCGGATGGAACACCGGGGGACTGGTACCTCGGCGTATTCACCCCAGACCAGCCTGACTGGAACTTCTCTGATGCAAGCGTGGTTGACCATTTCGATCGCATGTTGCGCTTCTGGTTCGATCGAGGAGTTGACGGCTTCAGGGCCGATGCGGTGATCTATCTCGGCAAGGTAGAGGGGCTTCCCGATGCCAACGAGATGGACGTGGATTCACCGCTCAATCCTATGTACACCTACGTCCAAAGCCAGCATGATATCTGGTGTCGCTGGCGAACGCTCGTTGACACCTACGAGATCGAACACGGGCGTGAACTGCTGTTAGTGGCCGAAGCGTTCTCACCGAACAACCCCAGCCTGATGCTCGAATACGCAAACCCCACGGAGTTCCATCAAACGTTTGCTTTCGATTTGATGTTGGCCCCGTGGCATGCTGAACCGATCCGTGACGTCATTACCCAAACCCTTCATGCCTTGGCCCCGTCGGGTTTGCTGCCGGCATGGACGCTCAACAACCACGACACGCAACGAACCGCCACACGTTACGGCCGCAACGACATCGTAGAAATGGGTGGCTTTCACGCAGGTGCGTTTCGCATCTCCAACGCACCGCTAGATGCCGCGCTCGGTCAAGTTCGGGCTCGGGCTGCGACCATGCTGCTGCTTGGCCTGCCCGGCTATGTCTATCTGTACGCCGGTGAAGAACTGGGTCTGCCCGAGGTGCTCGACCTTCCCAACGAGGCTCGCCAAGACCCCGTGTTCTTCAATAGTGGCGGTGAGAGCATCGGTCGAGATGGCTGTCGGATTCCGCTTCCGTGGACCTCACAGAGCCAGTCGTCGTTTGGCTTCACCTCGCCATCAGGCGCAGCCCCAGCGCCAACGGACCCGTCATCGGGTCTATGGCACGACACCCCGCCTTCCCACTCATCGCCAGAGGTATCGGAGCTGGCGTTACCAGAGATAGCGGTATCAGAGCTGGCGCTAGAAGATACCGAATCAAGCGCTGTAAGCGCGCCGTGGTTGCCGCAACCAGCTGATTGGGGCACGTGGTCGGTAGAAGCGCAAACAGGAAAAGCTGACTCCATGCTTTCGCTGTACCAAACAGCAGGCACACTTCGACGTGAACTCGGGGGACTACAAGCAGATTCCTTTGCTTGGATCGATGGCGTGGCGTCGGATCTTGTGGCCTTTCGTCGAGGAGATGTCGTGGTGGCCTTCAATCCCACCGATACGCCATACGCAATCCCCGAGGAGGTCATCGGCAACTGTGCCGTAGCGCTTTCCTCCGTGCACGGCCATAACGACCCACACTTGGTGCCAGCTAACGCAACGATTTGGCTGAGTCCGACAACCTAATTTCGTCTGTGTGCTTAGCTCACTGGTTGGAGCCGATCGCGCAAAAAACTTCTCATGGAACTGCTTTGTTCGTTCCACCAATTCTCAACCCTTTGAAAGAACCAACTATGTCGAAAAACGCTGTGTCTCATCCGTCGAGCCGGGTGACCGATTTGCTCAACCAATTGACGTTGGAAGAACAGGTGTCGCTGCTCGCTGGCGCCAACAATTGGGAAACCGTGGCAATCGAGCGCCTCGGCATTCCAGCGATGCGGGTTACCGACGGACCGGCGGGCGCTCGAGGGACACGGTTCGATGGACCAGCATCGGTGAACGTGCCTTGCGGAACTGCCCTAGGGGCGACGTGGGATCCCGCTTTGGTTCAGGAGGTTGGCGAGTTGTTGGGCCGCGAGGTGAAAGCGAAGGGTGCCAGTATCCATTTGGCTCCGACGATCAATTTGCATCGCACCCCAATCGGTGGCCGCAACTTTGAGTGCATGAGCGAAGACCCGTACCTCACCGGTGAGATTGCGGTTGGCTACGTGAAGGGCGTGCAAAGCGAAGGTGTGGCCTCGTGTGTGAAGCACTTTGTGGGCAACGACACCGAAAGTGAACGCATGACCATCAACTCCGAAATTGATGAACGCACCCTTCGGGAGATGTACCTGGCCTCGTTTGAAGCCACGGTGCGCCAAGCCAATGCCAAAAGCATTATGACCGCGTACAATCGAATCAACGGCCCCTATGCTGCCGATTCTAAAGAACTGATCACCGATGTGCTCCGAGGAGAATGGGGCTTCGACGGCCTGGTCATGAGTGACTGGTTCGGCCTGCACTCGACCGTAGAAGGCATCGAATCCGGCCTCGACTTGGAGATGCCCGGCCCGGCAGTAGCGCGTGGCCAAAAGCTGCTCGATGCGGTCAATGATGGACGGGTAAGCGCCGAAGCAATTCGTATGCGCGCTCAGCGATTGTTGATGACCTTAGAAGACCTGGGCGTGCTCGATGGCAACGGTCCCGGCCCTGAACTCACCATCGATGAACCCGCAGACAGGGCGCTCGTTCGTGCTGCTGGATCAGCATCGATGGTGCTACTGCGCAATCAAGATGGCGCACTACCGCTCAGCACGGTGCAAGGACTCAGGGTTGCCGTTATTGGGCCCAATGCAAAAGTCGGGCGGGTCATGGGCGGAGGCAGCGCCTTCGTGACTGCAACGCACCAGGTCCATCCCCTCGAAGCAATCAGCGCTCGGCTTGAAGCTGGCGGGGCGAAGGTCACCTACGCACCGGGTTGTCTGACTCATCGAAGGATGCCTGAACCCGAAGCAACTGTTATGGCCCCAATTGTGGTCGAGATGTTCGACGGCATCGGCGCGATCGACACTGTGGGTGCGAAACCTGTCGGGATACAGACCCCTCCGGGTACGCGCATCACT
>JAYSVF010000147.1:0-1767 GCA_043718695.1 Acidimicrobiia bacterium
TCGCACCATTTCAACCTCTGGTACTGCCGAACAACGCATCGCCCCCGACCGAGCCACATTGAGCTTCAAAGTAAGCACACGCAGCAAAAGACCGTCGGAAGCACAACTAGAAAACGAGCAACTCTCGGCCAAAGTCATTGCGGCGATCAAAGAAGCGGGAGGCGAAACAAAAGAAATCAACCCCGGGGGCCTCGACATAACCGAGGAAATCGTGCGTGAACAAAATCCACTGATTCCTATCCAAGAACGAGAATCTGACATAGCGGTGACCTACTTCGTGGTGAGTTCAGAAGTGACCGTAGTGACGGGCAATCTGGCTAACGTTGGCCGAATGGTGCGCGGTGCTTTCGATGGCGGAGCGACAACCGGAAGCGTGCAGTTTTCCTCAACCAAAATGCGCAAACTTGCCGACGACGCCCGAGCAGCCGCAATGAAGGCCGCCGTGCAGAAGGCTGAATCCCTGGTCGAAATTGCTGGTGCAAAGCGTGGCGAAGTGATCAATATCAACCTTGATGACTACCGGTACGATCCCTATCGTTTTGGTGGAGCAGATCGTCGCGTAATCAACAACGCACAGAACAGTGCCGCTGCTGCCGATATCCCCGATACGCCTTCGGAGATGAGCGATCAATTCGGTGGCGGAATGATTACCGTTTCGGCCACAGTCTCGGCAACGTTTGCCATTGTGAACGCATGAGAGAGTGAGTGTATGAGTACGGGGCTGGCATCAAATCGTTGTGTGCGAAGTGGTTCCGCAAAACCAGTTTCTGTATGAAGCGAGTGAGCGAATGAAGCAACGTCTAGCGGTTCGTTTGGTGCTGAGCCACCTGCTGGTGATTCTCGTCGTTTCGGGGATCGCCAGCATCGTGCTGCTCACCCAATCGCGCCAGTACTTCGTCAACGCCGATCGACGGGCATTGCTGGTGCAAGCCCAGGTGGCCGCGAAGAACTGTGATGCTGTGTGTCTGGAGGATGGAGTTGGGACGTTCAATGTCTCAAATGCTCAGATCCCGCCGGCTGCAGTCATCTCCCAAAACCGGAGCTATGCCGAGAGCAATCTGTCGGTCATTCCTGAGGTTGCGGGAGAATCGTTACCAGCAGCCGTGCCGGGAGCCGGGCCAGGAACCGGGCCAGCAGCCGAGCCACCGGCCGAGGCTCGACGTTCTTCCACGGGTGAGACGGCTGGGACGGGTGCGATGGCTGGGACGGGTGCAACGAGTGGAGGTCAAGTCGGCGGTGGTCAGGCGGGTGTGGGTCAAGCGAATGGGCAGAGCCGCATTCAGGCTTCGCTGGGCAATGACGTGCGGATTCTTCAGATTGGTGACCTTCAGACCGGCGCGAAAAACTCAGGAGGTTTAAGGGAGCCACCAAACTCGATTGGCGTACTTGCTCTGCGAGGCCGATCAACGAGCGGGACAATAGGTCGCAACATTGTGGCGGCAGCGCCAATCCTGCGTGATGGCAAGGTCGTTGGAGCCGTTGAAGTTCGCAGCGATCTTCGCAATGTTGAGGGCGTGCTGGGTGACTTGCGACGTCGGATACTTGTTGCGGTCGCCGGGAGTGCCTTGCTGGCGGCCATGATCGGGCTTTGGCGGGCACGATCCATTGCCAAACCACTACGTGAGCTTACCATTGCGGCGCGTGCCGTTGCCGACGGAAACTTTGCCCAAACCCTGCCGGTTCCAAAAGGTCACGATGAACTAGCGCTGCTTACGGCAACGTTCAGAGATATGCGTGATCGGGTGCAACATGAACTAGCGGTCCGCA
>JAYSVF010000148.1:0-9850 GCA_043718695.1 Acidimicrobiia bacterium
GGCATCACTACGAGCAAGCCGAATGAGCGGAGCCGTTTCCACAGCAGAAGTGCGAAACCCAGCACGGTACCTAAGCCGAAGATTCCCGTTTCAGCGGCCAAATGTAAGGGAACATTGTGTACCGGAAGGAACTCGTTGGTGAGTTTGATCAGTGTTGGTTCACCCAGCAATGCAACGTTGTAGCGGCCCGTTCCAACCCCGACGACTGGCGAACTCTTCCATAAACCGAAAGCTTGTTTGTACATCGCTGGTCGTCCGGCGTCTTTGGTGATGGTGGCACTCGTACTTCGGGTTTCCCAACCATTGCGAGTGATGCCGTACCCAATGGCAGAACCCGCGGCAATCACCAAAACCCCCAAAAGCAGGTTCTTGCGGATTTTTGGTCGAGCAAATAGGCCAACGATCAAGGTAAAGGCCAACGCAGCTACACCGAGAAAGGCGGCACGCCCAACGCTTTGCACGGCAAGATATGCGCACGTACCAATCCCCGCAAAGGCCCACAGGGGAGGCAGCGTGGAGCGAATCAGGCCCAGCACTGAAACGGCGCCAACCAGAAGGCCCAGACCGGCCAGCACATACTGGTGTTGCAGGGAACCGACGCTGATGGCTGCATTTTCACGGGCCACAACATTGCTACCGAACTCAATTACGCCAGGTGCAATCGCCCGACCGAGAATCCGATGGGCCACGGTAAGAAGCACCTCAAAAACACCGACGGCAACGATGCCCTTCTCAAATTTTGCTCTCAGTTCCGGCGCCAGGGAAGCCAGCGTTTCGGCAATGACCAAAATGCCAAAGGTACGTAGGATCCTGATCATGCCCAACAAATCGGGATGCACGAGATAGCTAACAAGTTGTCCGCCAATGAAGATCAAACCGGCCACAAACAGCGGCGATCTAGGCATCGTACGAGTGAACATTTGCGCCACGCCAAGCAGAACCGCCAGAAGCGCCGCAAGGTCACAAACCATGATGAACGGCTGCACCCAGGTAATCCTGGTAACCAGAACGCCAATCGGCAGCAACGCCACCGCAAGCCCCGCATTCCAACGCAACATCTGCGGCAAAGCATCGGCCAAACTCAGCCGCTGTATAGGGCGCCCTTGCCGAATAGCCACAGTCATTGGCTAATCATCGTCGGCAAAGTCTCAGACCTTTAGAGCTTGAACAATCCAACCTGAAACGTGCCAAACCGTGGCTGATCCGCTACCCGTGCAGATTTCGGATATTCAAACCCGCGTTTGCGCTCACCCGACAGGCCGCTGGCCGATTTGTGGTCGACCAGCGGCGAGAACCGAGGTTTACAGTTTTCCGGCAATGCCAAGCAGCCCGGCCATGAGCCCAAAGATCGTTGCGACCACCGTAAGAAGAGCGACAAAAAGTTGCCGTGTTTGCTTGCGTACTTCTGAAGTGAACTCCGTCCTGAGCAGCCCAATTTCAGACCGCACCAACGCAAACTCGGCCCTTGTTTCTGTCCGCAACGTGTCAGTCTCAGCTCGCACCAAGGCAAACTCAGCCTTCATGTCCGATCGCAAGGTACCAGTTTCAGCTCGCACCGAGGCAAACTCTGCCTTCATGTCCGATCGCAAGCTACCAGTTTCAGCTCGCACCAAGGCAAACTCAGCCTTCATCTCAGACCGCACAAGGGCAAACTCGGCGTTCATGTCCGACCGTAGGGCCCCGACCTCGGAGCTGATCATCGCCCGAGTTTCATCTTTGAGGTCTCGCATGGAGCTGCGCAGTTCCATCGACAGGACGCGCACCTCTTCGTGCGTAGCCAATTGACCATCAAGGTTTAACGCTGTAGCCAGCACATTCGCCTCCTCTTTCCCAATCACCGCAGCGAGCGATGTAACCATCTTCGCACGTTCAATTTCTGTAATCGAAGCCACAACGGCCTCCAATTCTCCTTGCGGCGACAGCGCACCGCACCCAAACAGCGGACGAGGAACAAGAAACCGAAGAGTCAGCCCCGAAAGCCACCCCAATCATGCCCAGGCAGGTAGGACAATTTTCGTCGCCGTCGAGAGGCCCGAGCCCAGGCAGCTGGTGAGTTTGGGTGGGATTTTGTACGTTGTAAACAGACCGAAGTCCACCCAATATGTGTACGTACGGTTTTGTACGATTCGGAGGCCACGTAGGCGGGTCTTATTGGCGGTTAAGCCGTTTTGATGCGGAGTCGAGCTACCGCGGAATCTACATCCATGGTTATGTGGGCTGGATTTGCAGTGATTACCCCATCGGATCCGCCGATCGCTCCCTGTCAACGCTCAAAAGCTACCTTGCGCAAGAGCACGATACTGAGCCGGACACGCGCTGTTCATTCGCCCGGACGTCCCTCGGTTTCATTCCGGTTTGTGCTCAACAGGGCGATGGCTTGGGAAACTTGCCGGAGTTGGCGCTGCAGGCCCGAGACCGAGATGGAAAGTTGGACTAGGAGCCCGAGAAGTGCAAGGAGGCACACCGAAACGAGGGTTGCAACGAGTGCTTCGGAACGCACTCGTCCATGAACCAAAGCGAGAACGAGTGCCCCAATCCCTAGTGAGGCGCCAACCGCAGTCCAGCCGACGAAGTACCGCACTGACAACAACTTCCGTCGATACAGCGCGACCGAGGCAACGAGCAACGTGATAGAAGCAACCGCTGCGGGAACTACAAAAATGCTACGCACGCGTACCTTTCGGGGTGATCGAAGGTGCGGTAGCCACTGCGTTTGCAATCAGGGTCTCGGCCTCAACCCCCAAGCCGGAGTCTCCCAGAGGATTCGAACCTCCAACCACGGGTTCAGCAAACGCCGACGAGGCGACTTCGTCAACCGGGCGGTCTTTGCTGTCACCCAACCGACGAGTCTTTTCTGGAAAATCGGCATCTGAACCAAGTGGTTTCCATACCGGTCGAGCCGTGGTGAGAAGGGCCCGAGCGAAATAGGCAAGGTTGCGCAGCCCCACCGAAGAAGGCACCCCAGTTACGCGCGCTTTCATAGGCACACTTACTTCAACAATCTGATCGGCATCCAGTACCGCAGCAGCGGAAAGATGCGCCTCAAAGGTGTCACCCAAATACGTAGCCGGGAAATCCAGCGCGAAACGAGTGAGCAGCGGTTCGCGAATGACCCGGAATCCTGAAGTTGGGTCATACAAACGAACCCCGGTCCTCGTCGTCAGGCGCCTCCGCAGGACTCCCATGGCCGCCGACCGCGTGGAAGAAACCCACTCTGGAGCAACGGAACCAGGCACGAACCGCGACCCAACGACCAGAGCCACATCGGGCACACTCAACAGCGCGGGAATGTGCGAAACGGGATGTTGACCATCGGCGTCGATCGTGACGACCGTGGTGTACCCGTGCCGAACGGCGTAACGAAAACCGGTTTGCAGCGCGGCGCCCACACCCAAGTTGACGGGGAGCGAAGCAACAATCGCCCCGGCAGATCGAGCTTGGGCGGCGGTGGCATCGGTCGAGCCATCATCAACCACCAAAACGTCGAGCGCGATGGCGTTCGTTGCGGTGCCGCCCGGATCGTCCGCTGCACCCATTGCGCCCGCTGCGCCCATTGCGCCCATTGCGCCCATTGCGCTCACTGCGCTCACTGACTCGATTGAAGTGCGGGTTCGTGCCAACTCTGCCGTGGTTCCGGAAGGGCTGTTTGTGGTGCTGGGCGAGGTGCCTGCAATCGTTGAAGCTTCGGTCAACCAACGAACCGAAAGCGAACGAATTTGGCGCACCACATTCGCCACCGAAGCTTCTTCTTGAAACGCCGGCACGATTACCAGCACTCGTTGTTTGGGCTGGTTTGCTCGATCAACGGAAAGATTGTGTCGCCCGTCCATCTGCCCGCCCCTCTGCCCATCCAACGAAACGGTCACGAATCCCAGCATAGAAGCAGGCCCTGCCGGTTGCCAGAACACGAACCAGTGCGTGTGCGTGTAACTCATGACTGAGTGATTTCGGTGACGAATCCGCAGTGGTGCCGGGAAGCGACGGGGAGAGCACACGCAATGACGGGGAGAGCACACGCAATGACGTACCTGCCTGCAATAGTCCAGTCAGGCAAAGCGCCAAAACAGACGAATTTCTTCATATCGATCAAAGTGTTGAGCAGCTGTATAAACCATTCTCAGCAGCTCGTATGTATTTAGTGAGCGAATTACATCGTCGTTAAACAGAATTTCCTACTAAACATCATCGAAACTTCTCGACATACAATCTATTGGTTGTTATGGTACTCCTATGCCTACAAATAGCGAAGAAGCAGTACGAAACTATCTGGCCTATCTTTCTGATCCAACTTCGATTGTCGACCAAGCCAAAATCGATGCACTCAATGCGGCGGTTGATGCTGAAAAAGACACGTTGGTCAAGCTCAAACTAATCTCCGAACGTGATCGTGCTCAAAATGTTGACGCGTCAGCAGTTCGTGGAGATTTCATTGTTCATGCCGCTGAATGGGCCAAGGCGAACGATGTAACGAGCGGCGCATTTCAGCAATTAGGTGTAGCGAATGATGTGTTGGCCGCTGCCGGTTTGCTGGGGAAGAAAGGTCGTGGAAGGGCCAAGGGACCGGCTGGCCAGCGAGGTACCCGTGCACCCGGTGTGCGCAGCGATGGTATCCGGACAACGATTTCGGCAAAAAAGGGAATTTTCACGATTTCTGAGGTTGCGAAGGAAACCGGTGCAACCGTTGCCACGGTCACCAAGGTCGTGAACGGTATGGTTGACGAGGGCAGCATTAAAAATCGTGGCCAGGCACAAAAGACTGGCGCCCGAGGCCGTGCCCCGGTGCAATTCAGCGCTTAGCCAGCGCCATTGCCCCTCACCTCGGTCTCCAAGCACGAACCACCAAGCACGAACCACCAGAACACACAATTCCGAAGGAACGGCTTAACCTCTCGCTTCCTCGGTCTTTAGCCGATCAAATCCCAGCAGTTTCGAACTTCCTCGCTTCCGCTGAAATCTCGGAGGCCATTTGCAAACGAGCCCCTGCCTTTTTGGCAAGGGCTCGTTTTCTTTTCATGAGATTTTGATGAGTAATCGTTCGGTCGAGTAAACAAAATCCGCAATGAATTGCGCGTCCCTGCACTATTGGTAACCGCTCAACAGGTAGCAGGGCTCGATTTCACACCCAATAGATATCGATGCACGAAACGCACCAATCGCACTAGATCTTGCGACTCGCAGCAATTGCTGCGCCCACAATGCCCGCAGAATTCCCCAATTTTGCGGGCACTACGGGGGTACGAGTCTTCAAACGAGACAAGAACTTCTCCGGTTCTTCAGACACTCCGCCACCAATAATGATCAATTCGGGCCAAAGCATCATTTCGATACGAGCCAAGTAATCATTGACCCGATCGCTCCACGCCTTCCAGCTCAATTTCTTGTTGTCTTTCACGCTGGCGGCCGCCAATTGCTCTGCATCACGGCCGTGCATCCGAAGGTGACCCAACTCCACTCCTGGAAGCGCAACCCCTCGGTACACGAGCCCAGAGCCGATTCCGGTGCCAAACGTGAGCATCAGCACCATCCCTTCGACCCCCCGTCCGGCTCCGTAATGAACTTCGGCTAGGGCTGCGGCTTGGGCATCATTAAGAACGGTGACTTTGCGCTTGAGCCTTTCCTCCAACATCGCATCGGCATCGAGGCCAATCCAATCGTGATCCACGTTGGCGGCGGTGAGGGTAGTTCCGTCCCAAACCACACCGGGGTACGTGATGCCGACGGGTCCATCTGAGGCTGTCATTGGATCGAAATCGGCGACCAACTGGGCAATGACTTCGGTGCATGCCGCAGGAGTTGAAGGCTGCGGGGTGTCATAGCGGGTGCGATCGACCACCAACACGCCCTGCTCAAGATCAACCGGTGCGCCCTTAATCCCTGAGCCGCCAACATCGATACCGAGTACCAACGGGTGCACAGCGCGTCGCTTTGGTGTCGCCGGTCGAGTAGCGATTTTTGGGCGAGTGGAACTCTTGGAATCGGTACGAGCCATCCACTCACGGTAGTGAATGTTTGCCGTGCTTGTGAACGAAACGGTGGCCCAATCGATGTTGCGGACTCAAAGCGATTCGAAGGTCAGGATTGGAAGTACGAAACCAAAACTCGTCGGAACAAATCTGCATCGTTTGCACCACAAAGCTCACGCGCCGAATGCATCGACAGCATTGCGCAACCCACGTCGACGGTTGGGATACCCAATTGCGTAGCAGTGATCGGGCCAATGGTTGATCCGCACGGTTGGGAGTTTCGGGAAACAAATGATTGGCAATCCACCTCTGCACGCCGAGCTGCCGCTTGAAAACTCGCAGCGGTTCTCGCATCGGTGGCGTAACGCTGATTGGCATTGACCTTGACGACGGGGCCCGCATTGGGAAGTGGCCGATGATCAGGTTCGTGCCGGTCGGCGTAGTTCGGGTGCACCGCATGGGCCATATCTGCAGAAACACATTGCGAGGCCGCGAACACCCGCGCTCGATCGTCTGCCGTGTGAATCCCGTGTGCCTCCAGGAGCCGGTACAGCGTGGTTTCCAGCAACGGACCCGCAGCGCCGGTCGTTGAGGCGGATCCCACTTCTTCGTGATCAAACAATGCGGCCATGACGATCTTGCCATCCGTCGTGGTTTTCGCATCAAGCGAGGAATCGATAAGCGCGCTTATTGCAGCCCAAACGCTAAACAAATTGTCGATCCGTGCACTGGCGATGAACTCGCTATCGACACCAATTCGCCGTGCTGGAGTCAAATCGTGAAGCATCAAATCCCATGTGGCAATTTCGTCGGCATTGCAGTTTCCTCGGGCTCCAAGAAACTCTCGAAACGAAGACTTCGCACCCAACCCGACTAGAGGTGTGAGGTGCAGCTGTTTATCAAGCACCACCCCTTTTTCGTTCACTTCTCGATCGAGATGAATCGCTAACTGTGCCACCCGGGCTAGGGGTTCATCGATCTTCACCAACCGGCTGGTTCCGTCTCGCAAAATAACCCGACCGGACAAACCAAGATCGCGATCAAGCCACGAGTTGTTCAACGCACCGCCGTAAACCTCGACACCCCATTGCCGCCATCCCGCACTTGCCACATCGGGATTGGGTTTGATCCGAAGATTCGGTGAATCAGTATGTGCACCTATGATAGTGACCCCGTGTGCTAGCGGATCAGCAGCTTTTGCCACCCACGCAATGAGTGCCCCGCCCCGGATCACATAACGCCGCCCTTGGTTGCCGGGTCCAGCAATCACCTCTGCGCTCCATGCCTCACGTTCGCTGAGTTCGTGAAACCCCGCAGCATCAAGCAAGGCCTTTGCCGACGCGACCGCATGATACGGCGAGGGCGAATCATCAAGAAACCGCAAAAGGGCTTCGACCGAGGCGGCACTGGTTGCAGAAGACATCCCTTGAGTTCAGCACGCAAATTGCCAAACGGAGGTACAGAAAATTGTCATACCCCTCTGGGCATGATCTTGGGGCTTTCGAGGCTGGGCTGCTGCCGTTCCGCGTGTGGCGTTGAACCGTGCGAGAAGGGCGGTAGTTGGCAGCGTGTTAACTGGAGGCGTGGGGGATAGCGACGACGACCTGGCCATCCGAAACGAATACGCGGCGCATCTCGATGGTGCCGACGGGTACTACCGGGAATTTGGCGGTCAGTATCGCAATCCGCATGAACAGGGCGTTGCGGCGATGGTGGCACGAATCCCCGAGCTGTTTCCCGATCTGGTCTGGCCTCAGGCTTCGGTGCTGGATTTAGCGTGCGGTTCCGGCGAGGTCACCTTTGCACTGCTTGCGCTCAACACCGGATTGCCCGCCAAGAAAATCACGGCTTGTGATCCCTATACCGGAGCAGCATTTGCTGAGCGGACGAAATCGCACCCAGCTACTCGCCAGGGATTGGTTGCTGAAACCTGGTCATTTGCCGACATTGCCAACGGCGCACTTGAGGGATCGCGCTTTGATGTGATCATTTGTGCCTACGCCTTACATTTGTGCGAAGCATCGTGGCTGCCTTCGGTATGCCTGGCCCTTGCGAACGCTTCGGAACGACTGGTAATCATCACTCCGCACAAACGCCCAGAGCTGCAACCGTGGTGGGGATGGTCACTGTTTCACGAATACCGTGATCCTGCCTACCGAATTCGTCTGCGCGCCTACAGCTCTAATGCACTGCTTGTTTGAGGTGAAGATCTTTCAACACAAACAGTGCCCCAACGAGTGGCAGAGCGAAGAGTAGGAAGGGGAGACGCAAATCAACCAACGAACTTACGGTGTACATCGCAATGGAGAACAACCCAAGCAACGACACCACACCCTGCGCCAGCCCAAACACTTCTCCGCGCGAGGTTTCGTGTGCTTCTTTGCCCACGAGCCCTTCGAGTAGCCCGGGTACCAGTGAAAGTGTGGCCATGTCTACCGTGAGAGCTACGTAAAGCATCCACAGCCGATCACCGGTCGCGGCATACAGACCCATGGTGACAATGCCGAGAAGAAACAGCACCCGCAGTGTTGGAACCGGATGGAGTCTTCTAGCAATCTTGGCGAAAAAGATCGTGTTGGTAACAATGCCAAGCCCAGCAAAGTACAAAAACAAGTAAGCCACAGAACGGGCATCAAGCTGCAGCGGGCCCTTCGCCACGAAAATGACGAAGTACGTGTAATAGCCAGTACACAGAGCAATGCAGCCCTCTAAGGCGATGAGTCGCCCAAGTGTGGGATTGGCTAGCGAAACTCGCCGCAACCGTCGGGCCATGGTGACGGGGGAGATTTCGTGAAGCGCTTGGCGAACGCTGGGGGCCAATACCGAAGACGCTGAGGAAGCGGAAGACGCCGAGGATTCCGACGAAGACACCGAGGATTCCGACGACGACACCGAAGACGCCGGAGACACCGAGGACACCGAGGACGCAAAGGACGCAGGGGACGCCGACGAGTCAGGATAGGTTTCGCTGGCCGGCTCGGCGGAGCCTTGCACGGTGGGTGCAAGGGGTCCGTGATCGGCTTTGAGCTTGCGGTGCTTTTTAGAGGGACGTTTCGTTTCAGGAAGCGCGGTTGACAGCACAATATTGAGTGCGGCGAACACCATTCCCGCTACGACCAGGCTTCGCACTTCGTTGAGATCATGGCGCTTGGCTAACCACAACACCCCAGCCGCCACCGCTGGACCAAACAGTAATCCCACATAGGAAATCGTGGTCGAGAGCCCAACATTGCGTTGCATGTCCTTCTTCGGGGAAAGATCCACAATTGCGCTTTTCACTACAGGATACAAACCGTTGGTGGTGCCGTCTACCACGCGGTTCCCAAAGAACAAGAGGTACCGCACGGGGAGTAACAACAACATCGAGGCAAACGTCCCAATCGCTGCCAACCGAAACACCGGACGACGTCCTTTGCGATCCGAGAGCGCGCCCAAGGCTGGTGCTGAAAGGAACTGGAAGAAGGAGAACGCAAACATCGCGACCCCAAACCAAAACTCCGGAATCCGCAAACCATCGGTATAACGGCTGAACACGGGATAGAGGAGACTGGCAATAACGGCGTCAACAATAAGAATGCTGAACAACACCGGAAGAGCCACACGCCTCATCCCTACCAACGTACCGGCCAAAGCGAACCTTGCGTGGATTCTCCGAACATTGTGTGAATCTCAGAAATGGTCCCGCAAGCCCAGAAATCTTTCCGGATTGAAACGTTCGACCGTGATCAGCAACCACGCTGGAAAGGACCACCTCTACCTGGCAACCGTGTCGGCACGTGCCCAACCGTAAGGCCCCGGTTACTCCACGGTGACGCTCTTGGCAAGGTTTCGGGGTTGATCCACATCGCGGCCAAGGGCAACGGCTGCATGGTAGGCAAACAGTTGTA
>JAYSVF010000149.1:0-4092 GCA_043718695.1 Acidimicrobiia bacterium
TTGTGGGATTTCGGAATGCGTGAGTCCTCAGGAAGGGTGGGGCATCAGCAACATAGGGAGCCATAAACTTCTAGAGTTGTTCATGGCACTTTTCGGACGTAAATCTCTTGAACTTCCTACCGCTGAAACCGCTCTGCCCGGTCGCTCCGTGGCGATTGTGGTGCCTGGTGACCATTTTGTGAACGGGAACCCCCTGGCTGGGCCTTTCGCCGCGAACATTGAGCTGGCCATGTTTGGGATTGGATGCTTCTGGGGTGCTGAGCGGAAGTTTTGGCAAGCGCCGGGGGTGTTCTCGACTGCAGTTGGTTACGCCGCAGGCATTACGCCAAACCCAACCTATGAGGAAGTCTGTACCGGCCGCACTGGACACAACGAGGTCGTGCTCGTCGCATTCGACACATTGCTCACGACCTATGAAGCAATGCTCAAAGTGTTCTGGGAAAACCACGATCCAACCCAAGGTATGCGGCAGGGGAATGATATGGGTACACAGTACCGCTCGGGTATCTACTGCTACTCCGCCGAGCAAAAAGCCGCTGCAGAGGCCAGCTTGGTGCTGTTCCAAGAATCACTAACCGCAGCTCGCTATGGAGCGATCACCACCGAAGTTCTCGAAGCGCCAACTTTCTATTACGCCGAGACATACCACCAGCAATACCTGGCCAAAAATCCCAACGGCTATTGCGGTATCGGTGGCACCGGCGTTTCGTGTCCCATCGGAGTTGCCCGAGCCTCGTAGCTTGATTTGGGTTCACCTGATTTGAGCGGTGCCTATCCCCCGATCGGGGGACGTACTGCGCTCCGAGAAATTGGATGGTGTTGGTAACGGTTCTTCCTTCTGAGGGAAGAACCGAAGACGCCACACTCAAACCAGGAGGAACCCGATGTACGTATTCAATCGCATTCGAACGGCTAACGCCGTCGATCTACCCGCCGCTCGCCTTCTCGCGCCGAAAATCGCAGCCGCAGCCACCAAAGTTACTGGCCGACCGATTACTGCGTTCGAAGCCCAGTTCGGTCACCCTGGCGGGATCAGCTGGTCGACCGTCGTGACCGATATGGCTGATCTCGCAGAGATGTCGGCAAAGCTTGCCAGCGACCCGGCGATTCAGGCACTGGTGACTCAAGGGTTGCCGCTGTGGGGACTCACCGAAGACCACTTGACGTTCATTGTGGCGAGTTCAATTTCGAGTTCCGAAAACAGTTTTTATGCTGCGACGAGTGCTCTGCCAGCTCCAGGAAAAATCGCCGACGCCATCGCGTATGGGATCAGGGTCCAGGAGTACGTCACGAAGGCCGGGTTCGCTGGAATGTTCGGGTCAAGCGTGTTCGGGCCCTTTGGTGAGGTCGGGTGGCTTCTCGGGGCCGACTCTTCCGGTGGGCTTGACGCCTTCCAAGATTTTCAGCACACCGATGCTGGATTGGCGTCATTGATTGGCGAGGCTGGGCCGCTGTTCGTTCCAGGTTCAAGCATCAATCGACTGGTTACCAAACTGGTTTAACTGATCGCAGAAAGGGTGCTCCGACCCAGCTTGACGGTCTGGGGAGGACCACTTCTGAAACCAGGGACCTGGTTTCTAAATTTCTAGCTCGATCCCTTCCATCTCCGAGACAGCGAGGCCCATTATGTTCGACAATTCTGCATTTTTTGCCCATTCAATTCGCACCGAAGATCGCCTCAGTGCGATGTCACGTGATGTGCTGCTTTTGCACCTCGCTATGGTCGCGAATGCGAATGAGGGTGATCCACGGCGGTTGCGAAACACCTATTCGAACCGCCTGAAGAACTCCATCACTCGCATTCGCATTCGCTTCTCACCGAGTGCGAGGTTTTTGCCCATCGAGTGACGAAATGACCCGCAAACCACATTGTTAAGCTTTTGTCCCGAATCCATTTAGTGTTTTTGCCTGGCAGCGGGACAAAATCTCATGCAAACTATTCCATGGTCACGAACAATCTCCCGATTCGGTTGTCCACCTTTATTGGACGACAGGCTGAACTCACCTCAGTTTGTGAACTGCTCCGGTCCGATCGCCTGGTAACGATTACGGGGTCTGGTGGTGCTGGCAAAACACGGCTGGCACTACAAGCATCGGCTCGACTCCTTGACACGTTTCCCCACGGTCTTTGGTGGGTCGATCTTGCCCCCCTCGTCGAGGTAGACAGCGTGGTCGCCGGAGTTGCCCAAGCAGTTGGTGCGAATCTCAGTGGAAAACACGATGCCGAAGTGATCGCAAAGCATCTGGGCAACCAAACTGTGCTCATTGTTTTTGATAACTGCGAGCATCTTCTGCTTCCGGTGGCTCAGCTAACCGATCTTTTGTTGCGTACCTGCCCGAATTTGCGAGTTCTCACCACGAGTCGGGTCCCCCTCAATGTTCCTGGTGAACTCCCGTGGAGGATTCCGCCGCTGTCGCTTCCGCCGCTGTTGCTCGAGGAGCCGGAAAATGGATCCGCATTACTGATCGATCAGTTGACCCAGTTCGACTCGGCACAACTGTTTTTGGATCGTGCGCGCCACACAAGATCGTCATTTGCTGACTCCGACGAAAACGCCGAAGCGATAGCAGCGATTTGTCATCGACTCGATGGCATTCCTCTAGCGATAGAACTTGCTGCGGCGCGAACGAAATCTTTGCTTCCTGTGCAGATATTGGAAGGTTTGAAAGATGCGCTCCGATTGCTAGCCGGCGGCTCTTTGCTGGTGCTGCCGAGACAGCAAACGCTTGAAGGATCGATTCAATGGAGCTGTGCGCTTCTGGAGGAGAGGGAACGCCAACTGCTGTACCGACTCGCGGTGTTTCGCGGTTCGTTTGATGTCACAGGGGTAGAAGCAGTGTGTAGCGGTCCGGGGATCGAGGTGACGGACGTTCTGGACACGTTGGAGTGCCTAATCGATCATTCACTCGTGGTCCCGGTTGAGAAAGGTGTCGGAGGTCGTTTCAAACTGCTTGAGACGGTTCGACAGTTCGGTCTCCGGCAACTTCAAAGCGAAGGCACAGCCGAGCAGTGGCAGAAAAGTCATGCGAAATACTATGCGCACGTAGCAAAGAAAATTAGCCCCGTGTGCGAAACAAAGGATCAGCTTGGAGCGGTCAGAACCTTGGAAGTTGAACAGGACAACCTTCGCAACGCGCTCAGTTGGTTTCGTGACACGAATGACGCCGTGGGGCTCGGCGACATGGTGTGTGATCTTGGCTCATTCTGGAACATCGGGGGTGATCGTATCGAGGGAGTGCGCTGGTCGACACGATCGCTTGCCCTGTTCTCTTCAGAGTCAAACGAGCCGAGCGCTTTACAGGCACAGCTACTCGCTCGGCGTGCGGAATGGCTTCTCACGCTCGGCAACCCGCTCGATGCCTATTCGGATTGCACGGCGGCCATGGTCATGGGTAAAGCAGTTGGAGACCTTCGGGCGCAGGGGTGCGGAAGTTCAACACTTACAACGTTGTATGCCTTCGGTGCCCGAAACCTATGGAAACGACAGTGGGAAAAGACTGTTGATCTCCTTAGCCGGGCAGGAGACACCTGGTCTCTTACCAATTCGCTTATTTGGGGTGCCGTTCCTTTGCTTGTCGTGGGGAGAACGAAAGAAGGAGTTGCTGCTCTCGATGCTGTCCGACCTAAAGTCATGGCCCTTGGCCAGCCAATGTTGATCGCAACGCTGTTGATCTGGGAAGCACTTGCCGCCAACCAAGCCGGTCAGCCCGCACAAGCTGAAGCGCTCATCCTTCGTGCCCTTGCCGACAATGCGCTCGGTTCGTTTCATCGGACTACAGGCGCGCTTACGGTCCTCGAGGTTTCTCGGGGATGGCGCGGGCTACAACGCGGTGACGCAACCCGAAATGCTGGTCTGGCCAAAGCGCGGCGAGACGGCGAGGCATTCGCTGCCGAAGCGTATTCACTTCTGGGGGCAGTGGCAGTTCTGCGACATGATCCCAACGAAGCCCGCCGACGTATTGACGGATGGCTCGCAGGGTCGGCAAACGACTCAACGCTTACCAAGACACCAGGTTTACTTATTGGTGCTCAAGCAGCGTTTCTGGCTGGTGATCTGGCCGACGCTGAAACCCGATCGGTAAAGTTGATCG
>JAYSVF010000150.1:0-4082 GCA_043718695.1 Acidimicrobiia bacterium
CGGCTGACACGCAGACTCTTGAACAGTAGCTTTTCATTAAGGATTGATGAGAGAAGTTCTATTCGATCAAGAACTGAATCAAACACTGAGAGTTTCTGCGCTACGTCGTCTAAGTAGGTCTTCATCACACGGAGTTCGGTTTCATTGAGAATCCGCTCGGGAAGCTCGACATCATCATCCTTATCGAGCAGTCCAGCCTGAACCAAACGCGTTCGGCGCGCTGACAGCTTCTCGTAATCCTCTCTAACCATCGCTTCGGTTGGCAGAAGCCCGTCCTCAAATTTCAAAAGGCGGCGAGGGAACGTGCGGTCAAGCACCTGGGAAACTCGGCCACTTTCGGCAAGCTGCTGAGTGAGCCGTCTTGAAAGATCTTCAGCGAAAAAACTTACTGTGGCTTTTCGCCTGGGGTTCATGCCATCGCGAACACGGCCACGAAGGAAATTCTGTGAGTTGATACTCTCACTCCGGAGCAACCGTTGGGTCTCGATCAAATATGATCGGTCACGGCCCAGATACCGATTAAACGGATCTTTAGACAGCTCGGACGCTATATCCGACCGAACTTCGGGTAGCCGATCGAGAAGTTCCTCGACGCCAAATATTTCGTCGGTCCGAACGTCTTGCCAAAGCTCAGGGCCAACCCTGCTGATCGGCATCTCTCGTTCCATCCGGCGCAATGACTTCTGCAGATCTACGGAGAGCGCAACCTCTCCATGATTCGGCTGTTCTTTGTCCAGCATCGCTGGGACCTCATACGACACGTTGAGCTTCGAAGGGGATTCACGTTCGAAATCAAAGCCTGGCAAGCGATGTGGGTCGTCGCTCCAAAACCGGAAAGAAGCACCGTCTGAGAACCGAATCGTGAGGGAGTCAAACTCGATGGTACTGAGCACAAACGGGTTACCCCCCAGAGCTGCTCTTATCAACTCAAAGAACTTCGTCTTCCCGACACCATTCGGTCCGACCACGATCGCAAACGGCCATTCCTCAGGAAATCGGATTTCGTGGTCGAACCGACCGAAAAGCCTTTCCACCGAGACGGATATGAGAGATACGGCCTTAATCATCCGATGATGGTACGCGAAACCCGGGCCTCCGACCAGAAGCAGGCGATTTGCATAAGATAAACAAGCCCCGAAACGAGCCTCGAAAAACCGCTGATGACAAATTGCTGACAAATGGCCCGCCAGCCGAGTTGTCCACAACCCTCACAAGCCTCTGACCTGCGGAAACACTCTGCCAAACTGGTGTCGAAGGGGGGACTTGAACCCCCATGCCCTTTCGAGCGCTAGCCCCTCAAGCTAGTGCGTCTGCCTATTTCGCCACTTCGACGTGGACCCCCCGAAGAGGGCTCTATACGATAGCGCAGCCTTGGACCGGAGGCAGCACCTTTTGGAAAACCGACGAAAATCGTTCCCAGTTTCGATGAAGCGGATTCGAAACAACAGAGCCACGCTGGAAAAGGGCGTTCGGAAGCTCCTCGAACCAGATTTGAAGCACCGAGCTTCACACCTCCTCACCGCCACGACCCGCCGAATCGATCGCTTGGCTGATGCGTAAGACGGGCCGACCGGTCGAAACTGCGGCAATATCAAGAATTTCGAGCCGGTTGGGGGCTTTCACAACCCCATGACGACCCATTTGCGCAGCCATATTTGCCCGCTTGAACCGTTCAAGCGAGAGGCGAGCCTCATCGTTTCTGGGACAACAGCTCCTTCGCATATTCGTCGGCCAGTTTTCGGGGCGCGCAGGCTAGCCATGCGTCGATAATAAGTTCACGGACGATTCGCTTGTTGGCGACCTTGAGCTGAACGAGCAACGCCGCGTATCCGTTGAAGTGTTCGATGGTGAAGACGCCCTTGTGGTTTTGGGCCAGGATCGCTTCTTTCTCGTCGAGATCAGCCACCGACACACCCAGGATCGGGCCCGCGGGCGGAACCTCAGCCCCGAACCGTTTGACGTCTGCCTTACTAAACGGTCGTTCCCACACGAATCCTTGCCGTTCACGAACCACGTGCGGTTTCCATACCGCTCGCCTTCGGTCACGTTCGGCAGTTCCATTGCAATGGCCGTGACTTCTTCGAAACTCAACACGATCCGAAATCTACAAGCCCAATGCTGGCACTCGCTAGTGGAGTTTAGAAACCCCGATTCGCCAAGCAAAGCCAAGCCAAGCAAAAACCCCAGGGCACCATATCCACCCAGAGCAAGAACCGACCACCAAGCGTTGAGGCGACTCGGCCAAAGCCTGCCTAGTTAGGTGCGGCCGATTCGGCTTCGCGTTTGAGGTTGGCGAGGCCTTCGGCGAAATCCTTACCTATCAGTTTGTCCATGCTCACAAACACGCTCATGACCTTTGAGATCAATTGGTTTTTGCCGCTCATGGCCCATGTGACTAGATGCGCAGCACCCGAGGGTTCGATGGTAAATGTAATGGTGCTTTCCGATTTGAACGGCTTCAGGAACGCCATGGCAATGCTTATATTCGATGATGGCGTCGATGCGACAAGTGTCATGGAACCCGCGCCGGCCTTCTTGTTCCCCGTCCACGCATAACTCGCCCCGGCACCACTGGGCGGGCCGGTGAAGGTCTTCGTCATGGCTGGGTCAAGCTTCTCAAAGGGCGACCACGATGCCCAGTTGTGAAAGTCATTGATCAACCCGAAAATACGATCCGCGGGGGCATCAATCGTCGTTGAACGCACCACGCTGAAGGTCTCGGGTTTCCGAGAAGCAACGGCAAACAACGAGCCAAACACGCCAACAACAAGGGCGAGTGCATACGGCATAGGAAACTCCGTTCAGAAGTGGACTGATTACGTCCCAATCGTACCGACCAGAAATGGCAGCCTCTGAACTCCTACCGCAGAGCAAACATCGAACGAGGGACTAGAAACAGTGAACAAATGCAATGGATGCCTCATGAGTCTCTGCTTTCGCAGTTCGTCACGGGTCGCCACTCTCCTACCGCTGAAGTTTTCGGACCAATCCCGAAAGTTCCGAAAGTTCAAACAACTCTTCATTGACCGGCGCTATGACCTGATCATCAACCACTCGGCCCACGACAACACCCAACTGGGAACGGGCCGCGGCTGCGCGTCTCCGTCCGCCAATTGACGCAGCTTTACGTACCACGATCGACAACAAGAACCCCGCCAATCCACCGACCAACAGCAGAAGCGTGGGAATCGGAAACGCCCCAATCTCGGGGGTGGGCGGCTCAGGGATGCGGAACCACCCAAGTGCGAACAACACACCCAGCCATGCCAACCCAGCCACCAGAGCCACCGTCAGCAGGCTCTGCAACACACCAACGACGGTCCACCAACGTGCCGGAGAAACAGGCAACGTGGTGGTGCCAATGGCTTGGTCAATCTCATCGGGCAACTCGGCCAACGAACCTTGCACCGCACCATCGATTCTCCGCGCCCAAAGCTCAGGCAACCCTTCTGCCGACGACGCCACCAAATCCCGTCCTGCACTAGCAAGGGCTGCGTTAGCTAGAGACGAAGCCGCGGGCAATGACGAACGGCGAACCGAAATCGAATCAATCGTGGCCACAGCGGAACCCAACCCCGAATCAGCACCATCCGAAGAGTCACGCGAACCGAGGCCCAACCGTCGCAACGGATCAGGCTTCAAGCGCTTCATCCAACGCACTGGGGGCCAACCTGCTTGTAATGATGCCCGGTAACGATAGGCCGCACCCACTGCATCAGCCGCTGCATCGATTCCCGAAACGTCAACCGCGGCGGCAACCATGGTCGAGCGTGCGCCTTTGGTTACTTGGCCCGGCGTGGCATCACCGGTGGCGCCGAACAACTCACTGGCCACCCAGTCAACATCGGCATCGATTCGCTTCACGACGGCCCGCCGCTCGGCAACTCGGGCACTGAGTTCCCTGCGTAAATCGTTGACCCCTTCGCCGGTTTTTGCCGACGTGGGAACCACACGTACACCTACGAATCCATCGTCGGCCAGCAACTTCTGCAAATCGGCAATACACGATCTGCGCTCGTCAACATTCAACCGGTCGATCTGATTCAGCGCCACGACGGTGACGGCACCATGCCCAGCGAAGC
>JAYSVF010000016.1:0-5642 GCA_043718695.1 Acidimicrobiia bacterium
TTGCGCAAGACAATCAAGGAACCGAGCTGGAGAACCAACCGAAAAACGATGGCGAACCGGCATTACCCTTGTCATTACCCGTGTCAAACGTTGCCCTGCGGTGGCTTACGAATCCGCCGCGGGTCGTGATCGAAGCTGGAGCTGGGCGAACCCCGATCGAAGATCCTGGCGCCTTAGCGTTTCAGGCTGATGGCGCTTTGCTCTTCGCTGAAAATGGTTTGGGCCGGATTCGTGTTTTACGAAACGGGTTGCTCACGGTTCTTGCTGGCAGCGGCCGACGTGCCCCAGCCGAAGTGCGCGCCGATGCGGCTACGGCAACCTTCGATGCGGTTACCGCCTTGGCCCCTCACGCCAATGGTTCCGTTGACCTTTCAACGCCTGATGGCCTAACTGGCATCGACTCCGTCGGCTTGGTGCGCTCAAATCAGGACGGAACAATGGCGAGCGTGGCGTTGACCGTTGCCAGCAATGATGAGACATTGCTGGTCAATAACAGAACTGGTTTGCTGCAGCGAATCACGAAATCAGGAAACATCCAAGATCTCCCAGGCAGCCGAGTCATCGAGCCGCGTCAACTGGTAGGTGTCGATGACCGAATTTATGTGCTGTCAGGCCCGGCTGCCGAACGTGTCGTGACCTTGAGGCGCGGCACCAGCGAAGCCTTGATCTCTCTCCCTGCCGGCATCAACCCACTAGCCCTAGCCGCAGATAAACAAGGCGTGGTGTACGTGCTCGACACCCAACGAAAGCTCCACCGGCTCAGCCAACAAATAGCCAGAGCCGAGGAAAGCGACCGAAAACAAACCTCCTCGGGAGACACCGCTCCAGTAACACCAACAGCCGTTGTGGTACCCGAAACGCTCACGGGGTGGTCGCTCATCGACAGCACCATCATTTCCTTCGATGATGATCGTTACGTAGGCAAACCTCAAAATGCCAATCCCACATCGATGGCCATGGCCGGATCAAACGCCGTTGCGATCAGCGATGCCGGAACCGACACCATCCGAATAATTCGGTTTCCGTAACCGAAGGGAAACACGGATCAGCTTCAGCAACAGCACGGTAAATGCGAGCCGAGCCGGCCACAAAATCAGAACCGAAACCGCCCTCCCTTCTAACCGATTCGGCGAAGGTGTTGTTTGAAATGCTTGCCGTTCGCTACGTAACTCGCTGCGGAAAGCTCAATCATCATTGGATTCACCGTATCTGGACGAATTTTGGCTGGCACCCCCAGCGCCATTGCCCCCGAGGGAACTTCCATATCGTTGGGAACTACGGCGTTTGATCCAACGAGTGCTCCAGAGCGGATGATCGCACGGTGCAGTACTACCGAGCCATTTCCTACCAGCGATTTTGATTCGATGGTGCAGCCCTCGAGGTGAACCTGATGGCCAATCACACAGTCATCCCCCACCACCGTGCAGGCTTCCGGGGTGGTGTGGATCACCGAGCCGTCTTGGATCGACGAGCGGGCACCAATCGTGATCGTGCCGTGATCGCCTCTGAGCACGGCACAGGGCCAAACAGTGGAGTCTGGGCCAATGGTGACTGCGCCGATGATCACCGCATCGGGGTGCACCCACGCGGATGGGTCGATGGCAGGAACTAGGTCACCAAGAGCGTAGATAGGCATGCTCAAGGTTTAGCGTGGTCGAACCATGAATGCATCGCAATCGGCCGACAATCCTTCCAAAACTCCGCAGCCCCCCAACGCTCCAAGAGAAACCCCGGTTGTCCCAGTGGCTCCATCGGCTCCCGTCGCGCAAAAGCGTCCGGTAACTGCTCAATTGCACGGCGACGACCGGACCGACGAATACGCCTGGTTTCGCGAGCGCGAAAACCCCGAAGTCATTGCCCACCTCGAAGCCGAGAATGCCCACACGGCGGCGATCATGGCTTCCACAAAGCCTTTGCAGGAAGAGTTGTTTGCCGAGATCAAAGCACGGATTTTGGAAACGGATCTCTCCGTACCAACGGTTAAGGGACCCTATGCGTACTTCAGTCGTACTGAAGAGGGCAGCCAGTATGGAATGCATTGCCGTCGTTTGGCCACCGATGCGGACACTCGCATTGCGCCATGGCCCGAGGGTTACCTGCAGCCGAAGGAATTCGAAACGCTGCTCGATGAAAATGTGCTCGCTGCGGGTCATGACTTTTTTGCCCTTGGTACGTTTGAGGTTTCGCCCGACCATCAGCTCCTGGCCTATGCCACCGATACCGAGGGCGATGAAGTTTTTGCCCTTCGAGTTCGAGATCTTTCTACTGGGCTTGATCTGGCCGATGTGATTGAAGAGTCATCACCGGGCGTGGCGTGGAGTGCTGATGGTTCGGTGCTGTTTTACACAACCCTTGATGACACGATGCGACCGTGGAAACTGTGGCGTCACGTTTTGGGTACGGATGCAACCGCTGATGTTTGCGTGTTCACTGAACCCGATGAGCGATTCTTTTTGAACCTGTCAACCTCGACCACCGAGGAGCTTTTAGTGGTCACGTTGGGCAGTCAAATCACCACCGAGGTTCATATTCTGCGCGCAGATAATCCGTACGCAGAATTTGTGTTGATTGACGAACGTCGCCAGGGTATCGAATACGCCATTGAACATCACCGGGGCGTCGATGGTTCCGAACGGTTCTTTGTCCTCACCAACGATGGCGCCGAGGATTTCACGCTGCTTATTGCTCCGATTTCATCTACCGGCGCGGTCGCCGCTCGGGCTGATTGGTTCGATGCGAACATCGGTCACGGGCCCGCTTTAACGGGAGAGCCAGAACTTCTTCGTGCGCCCAAGCTTGATGCCATCGAGGTATTTCGGTCGCATTTGGTCGTCCATGAGCGAGCAAACGGCACGGAACGCTTGCGTGTTGTTGCCCTCAACGATGATGGTTCGATTGCTGCTCAACATGTGCTTGCCCAGCCCGAAGCGGTCCACAGCGTATGGCCTGCAGGCAATGCTCGTTTTGACACCACCGTGTTGCGGTTTGGGTACACGTCGCTTACGACCCCCACGAGTCTTGAGGATTACGACATGGTCACCCATTCGCGGGTGATCCGGAAGCGTCAACCGGTACTTGGAGCATTTACGCCAGACACCTATATTGCCGAGCGATTCTGGGCGACCGCGACCGACGGTACCCAAGTTCCAATGTCGGTTGTGCGTCACCGCGATACCGTGCTTGACGGCACCGCACCTGGGTTGTTGTACGGATACGGATCGTATGAAATATCGATCGATCCAGGTTTTAGCTCTCTGCGCTTGTCACTTCTTGATCGAGGGTTTGTGTTTGCCATTGCCCATATTCGTGGTGGCGGGGAGATGGGTCGCCATTGGTATCTCAATGGCAAGTTTCTCCAAAAACGCAACACCTTTGATGACTTCATTGCCTGCGCCGAAACGCTGCACGCCAAGGGTTACGTTGCGCCGCGTCGTCTGGTTGCTCGGGGAGGTAGTGCCGGCGGGTTACTCATGGGTGCGGTAGTGAATCAGCGCCCGGATCTGTTCGCTGGGGTGGTAGCTGAGGTTCCCTTTGTTGATGTGGTGACCACCATGTTGGATGACACCTTGCCGCTTACGGCCATCGAGTGGGAGGAGTGGGGTAACCCAACCGATCCTGAATTCTATGCGTACATGCGTTCCTATGCACCCTATGAGAATGTACGTGCACAGATCTATCCACCGATGCTAGTAACCGCAGGGCTGAACGACCCTCGCGTTTCTTATTGGGAGCCAGCCAAGTGGGTACAGCGGCTGCGCGAAAACAACCTTTCCCCGGCCGCTTCTACGTTGCCGAACGATATCCTGCTCAAAACCGAGATGGGTGCAGGTCATGGCGGACCGTCAGGCCGATACGACACGTGGCGCGATGAGGCAATGGTGTTTGCCTTCATTCTGCGCTGCGTCGGCCTTGCGGTGCAGTCTTCGACTGAACAGCCGCAAGGTACCGATACCTAGTCGACGGGCCGGAACTACCGGGGATCCGCCAGAAATGGCACAAAGCTTTCACGCATTGCCACTTCGTCGCGACCAAATGCACTAAACAACGTCTACCCATTTTGTAACAAGACCGTCGGAGAAGTCTTCGTCGGCAAGCAAAGGAGAAACACCATGTCCCGTCTTCACACCGGTTTACGTCTACGAGTAGCCGCTGTCGTCGTAGCGATTGCTGCCCCGTTTGCCCTTGCCTCGGCCGCGAACGCCGAGAAGTCTGGCCAAATTTGCGCGAAGTCCAAGGTTGGAACAACTGCGAAAGATCCAGCTGGCGCCACACTGACCTGCACTGCTGATGGAGCACGTTCGCGTTGGGTAGGTGGAAGCGCTCCAGCGGCAACCAAAGCTGCTCCGGCCACTCCGGCGAAAACGAAAACCGCTAAGACGCCTGCGGCCACCAAGAAGGCCGCTTCTTCCGGCGTTGCGGGATCAGGGGTAAAGGGCCGTTTTTGCGCCAAGGCCGATGATGGCAAACGAGACACAAACGCCAAGGGCGACAAGTTGGTCTGCCGGGCCGATGCCGCAGGCAAGAACCGCTGGCAAGCAGCGTAATTGGCAGCTCCTGACTGATTCGGTTCAGTGTGCACTATTGCAGGGAAGGGTAAATCCTTGCGTAGTGTTTCCTTCCGCTTTCCAGCACCACTGCGGAATTCACACCGAAATTACTACGTAATTATTTAATGTGCACACGCGTTAGATAAAAGACAAGGCGTCGCAGTGAGGGAACTCAATGCGACGCCTGTTTTGTTTCTGCCGGCTACCGCAGTTTCTAGAAGCCGTGTATGCAATCAGACAACAGCGGCTGCGCAACATCTTTGTCGGAGAGAATTGGATCAAGCAGCGGCCATTGGATCCCAATTGCTGGATCGTTCCACAACACTCCACCATCGTGAGGTCCTGAATAGGGAGCCGTAACCTTGTACGCCAGTTGCGCCTCTTCGCTCAACACACAAAAGCCGTGCGCGAAACCTTCAGGAATCCACAGTTGTTTGCCGTTGTCGATGGAAAGCTCCTCACCAACCCACTGCCCGTACGTGGGTGACCCGGTACGCAAATCAACCGCGACATCGAAGACCACTCCAGCCGTTACGGAAACAAGCTTGCCTTGGGCAAACGGTGGGCGTTGAAAATGCAAGCCGCGCAACACCCCTTTGACCGATTGGGACGCATTTTCTTGCAAGAACGAGGCCGGGATTCCCACGGCGGCAAAATCCTCGGATTTGAACATTTCTCGGAACCAGCCACGCGAGTCTCCACGGGTTGTTGGAGTCACCAAAATGACGTCAGCGATCGCTAGGGAAGCAAACGTAAAGCTCACTAGTTTTGTCCGAAGTTTCCGTAACCGCCGCGGTAGTAGCCAAGCGGGCCTCCGTGGTCGCGAGCTCCAAGAGCGCGAACCGACCCAATAACCACGGCGTGATCCCCTGCTTTCACTACTTCGTGGATCGTACAATCGATCCACGCCAGTGCATCGCTAAACACTGGGGCACCGGTACTTTCCGCGCGCCAACCCACTCCCGCAAACTTGTCGCCCGGACGAGAAAATTGCCGTGAAATCGTTTCGTGTTCCGCACCCAAAATGTTGACGCAAAACGATCCAGCGGCACGAATCTTGGGCCAGCTGCTCGATGAGTTCCCTGCGCAAAACAA
>JAYSVF010000151.1:0-24700 GCA_043718695.1 Acidimicrobiia bacterium
AATCTGTTGGCGGAACGAAGAAATCGTGCCCGGAAACCCATTGCAAACACACGCATCTAACCCGCCAATATCAACACCCAACTCCAACGCCGTAGTGGCCGCCACACCACGCAGTGAACCGTCGAACAGCGAAGCTTCAAGCGCACGACGTTCCGCGGGAAGATAACCACCGCGGTACGGCTTGATCGTGCTCGCCAAATCATCTGGAACCAAACGTTGTGCGCGTGCAGCCACGATTTCCGCACCTCGACGGGAACGGGTGAAGGCAATGGTGCGATGTCCATCTGCCACAAGCGCGGCCAAGAGTGTGGAGGTTGCATTGTTGCCTGATACTGGGATGCCATCAGGACCAACCGGTGGATTCCACACACCGATCAGCCGCTCACCGTGGGGTGAACCATCATTGTCAATCAAGCTGATGGGCAAACCGCAAAGCTCAGTAGCCAAACGTTGCGGCTCACCAATCGTTGCACTGGCAAACACAAACGTGGGATTGCCACCATAATACGTACACATACGTCGTAGGCGGCGAAGGATTTGGGCCAGGTGCGTGCCGAAGATTCCGCGATAGATATGCAACTCATCAATCACCACATAACGCAAACGTTTCAGGAAATTGGCCCACCGGCCATGAAACGGCAGGATCCCCATATGTAGCATTTCGGGATTCGTAAGTACACATGATGCATGCTTCCGAGCCCACTGACGACTATCGGCCGGAGTATCGCCATCGTAAGTAACGGGCACCAAACCGGGAATACCGAGCGCACCAAGAGCACGAAACTGATCCTGCGCAAGTGCCTTTGTGGGAAACAACAACAACGACGTTGCCTTACCGCCCGATTCAAGCGCCGCAGTGGCCAAGGGAACTTGATAACACAACGACTTACCCGAAGCCGTCCCCGTAGCCACCACGACCGATTCACCGTGCAACACATGCTCAATGGCCGAAGCTTGATGTGTCCATAAACCGCCATCCAAAAACGGCAATCGGCTCACCAGCTCAGGGTGCAGTGGTTGGCTGAGTAACCGAGTGCGCGGAGCCCTGGCACGCAGGCGTTCCAAATGCACCAGTTCGCCATTGGCTGACAAGGTTTGCAACAACTCTTCAAACGGACGTGCTTCGGGCCCCGTTGGATCGGGCCGAGCGACCTTTGCTGCAGGAGATGCCGACGAGTTCACCTCTCCACTGTACGCCCAACCCAGTGACTCGGTCGAACCTATGTTCGTGGAAGGCGAGTTGCAGCAGCCCGTGCAGGCTTCACAGGGCCAAGAAGGACCGCCGTGCCCCTCGGTTTCGGTACGGGTGGTCCTTGGGGGTGCCAGTTGGTTTCGCTGCCACTCGGTTTATGACTGACGATCAGCCTGAAAGCGCCGGTGAAAGGGAGCGTGTCTCACCTGAAATTCCAATCTTGCTGGCTGGCAAGATCTTCCCGTACCCTCGAGGCATAGGCACTAGCGTGGAAGCAACTTTTCGAGGGGTGGACGTCTAATGCACGTTGTTGTTGCTGGCTGTGGCCGAGTTGGATCAGGGCTAGTCGCTGTCCTTGAAGCAGAGGGCCACACCGTTGCGGTGATCGACAAAAAGGAAGCGGCCTTCCGTCGAATCCCGGAGTCCAGTGCCGCTTTGCGAATCGTGGGCCTTTCCTTCGATCGGGATATTTTGCTTTCTGCTGGCGTGGATCGTGCGGGCGCTTTCGCAGCAGTTACCAGCGGCGATAACTCCAACATTTTGGCTGCCCGGATCGCAAAAGAAACTTTCCAAATCCCCCACGTCGTGGCACGTATCTATGATCCTGCTCGAGCATCGTTTTACGCTCGCCTAGGAATCGGCACCGTTGCCACCGTAGCGTGGAGTACCGAACAAATTTCCCGGCGACTGCTCAACCGGCGAGTAAGTGACTGGTCTGACCAAAGCGGCACCCTGAGCCTGATCGAGCAACCCATCCCCCTGCCCTGGTGCGGACGAAAGCTTACAGAATTGAGCACTGGGGAGGACTGGAAGGTGGTCGGCGTATCTAGGGCTGGCCGTGCCCAATTGATGAGTGATGACATGATTGGCCAGGAAGGCGATTCGCTCCACCTCATGGTTACCGATCAAGGTTTGGCGGCGCTGGATGCTCGCCTCGCCACTACCGAAGGAGTGCGCGCATGAGAATCGCTATTGCTGGTGCTGGTGCTGTTGGCACGTTCATGGCCGAAGACTTGGCGAGCAATGGTCACGAAGTGACGCTGCTTGAGCGCGACCCGGCTACAGCAAAACGTGTTCAAGCGTTGCTTCCTCAAGTGGCGGTTCGCGTGGTTGATGCTTGCGAAATCAGTTCACTCGCCAGTGTTCAGCTCGACAAGATTGATGTGATGGTTGCGGCAACGGGTGACGATGAAGACAACCTCGTTGTCTCGCTTATTGCCAAACAAGAGTTTGCGGTCCCTCGCGTGGTTGCCCGAGTAAACAACCCGAAGAACCATTGGATGTTTACGAGTTCGTGGGGTGTGGATGTTGCAGTTTCGACTCCGCATCAACTCACCGCAATGGTGGAGGAAGCGGTTTCGAGTGGCACGTTGGTGAAGTTGTTGTCACTTGGCGATAGTGACGTGGCTCTGGAGGAAGTTACCTTGGCGGCATCATCACCAGTCGTGGGCAAACTGGTTTCTGAAATCGAGATTCCTCGTAACGCCACTATGGTCGCAATCGTTCGCAAACGTCAGGTGATTGTCCCTCACGGTGACACACGCCTAGTCGAAGGAGACGAGGTAATCGTGTTAGCTACCAACTCTTCCGAGGGAGAAATCAAGGCACTTCTGATTGGCCCTAAACCGTAGCTAAAGCAGGTTTCTGCAGCTGTTACCGCTTCCAATTGCCAGTGTGCGCCTCTGGTCAGGGTGCTTCGCCGCTGGGTTGTCCCCCGACCGCTCGTAACATTTGCGGTGCAGTTACGGCAACAACTCGTACCTGGGGTTGAACACTACGAGGGCGGATTCACGGCGCATCGGCGCAGCTCGACCCCACAAGGCAATACGCCGCCCGCGTTCTACTGCGGCAAGAGACTTTCGCCCGGTCCACAGCGCCACAATCGCGCCGGTTCCATCACTCACTTCAATCTCAAACGTGGGAGCGCCGTCAATCATCCTGGTGCACACGTGCTCAATCTGGCCGACAATCTCGACCAGCTCGCGCGGCTCTAAGCAACTGATTCGGATCGAGTTGCCATGACCAGCGATCGAAGCCTCAAGCAGGGTGGCTGGATCATCCTGATCAACTTTGGTCTTGCGAAAAAGGCTCAAAGATCGACCTGCACTCCCACTTCGAACACTCGATCAGAAGGCAGTTTAAAAAACTCCGCTACATCGGTGGTGTTGCGGCTCATTTGGCGCATGAGGTTTTCACGCAACGGGGCCATGCCATCGAGTTTAGACGGGCGCAGATTCTCCCGTCCAAGGAAGTACACGGCATCGCGAACGTCAAGCGCAGGATCGGCAGCCATATCGTCGTGAATATTGAACTCTTGCATGAACCCGTATCGCAAGATCACCTGCGAGACCCCAAAACCAAGATCGGTGAGGTGAACGCGTTCACTCATTGGGACTTGGGGAACGTCTTCATTCATCACCGAAACGACGTAGACCCGATCATGCAAAATACGGTTGTGGCGAACGTTGGCCTGCATAGCTGGCGGCACCAGGCTCGGCTCAGAGAACAGAAAGATTCCAACCCCAGGAACTCGGGTCACTGGAGTGCGACCTCCTGTTACCGATGCAATGTATTCAGTCAAGGGAATCGCGCCTCGACGAAGGCGCTTCGCGACAATGGCCCGGCCGGTCTTCCATGTGGTGAGCAAGGTAAACACGACTGCGCCAACCACGAGTGGAAACCATCCACCCTTTGGAATTTTGAAAAGGTTGGCGGCGAGGAAGATTGCGTCAATAAACAGCAAGGGCAAACCAATGACGTACGCCTTGGTTTTTGACCAACCAAAATGATGCTGTGCGACCTTCATAAAGATAAGCGTGGTTATGAACATGCACAGCGTTACTGCAAGACCATACGCTGCGGCGAGGTTTGAGGAAGTTCGGAAACCCAAGACCAAAAACACGCAACTAATCATCAGTAGCCAGTTGATTTGGGGAATGTAGATCTGACCCTTTTCTGATTCAGAGGTGTGGCGAATTTCAACCCGTGGGCTGTAGCCCAGATTGATCGCTTGTTGGGTCAGTGAGAACGCGCCGGAGATAAGTGCCTGTGAAGCAATAACGGTGGCGACGGTAGCCAGGATTACTAGCGGAAGCAGGAACCACTCTGGGGCCATACGGAAAAACGCTTCGTCAAGATCATTCCCTTGATCTTGGATGATCTGGGCCCCTTGGCCAAAGTAGTTCAGCAACAACGCTGGCAGAACGGCAACAAACCAACCGGCGAGAATGGGCTTTCGTCCGAAGTGACCCATATCTGCGTAAAGCGCTTCGCCACCGGTAACCACCAAAAACAGCGAACCCATAGAAAAGAATCCTTTGAGTGGATTCATCTGGAAGTAACGGATTGCCCAGATCGGGTTGACGGCTTCTAAAACTTCGGGAGTTTGCGCGATGTTCACCACGCCAAGCACCGCCAAAGTTCCAAACCACACAATCATGATCGGCCCAAACGCTTTGCCAATCTTGCCCGTACCCCAGCGCTGCACAGCAAAGAGACCAACGATGATGCCAACGGCCAAAGGCAAAATGTACGGGGTGAAAGAAGTGCTTACGATCGAGAGCCCCTCTACGGCCGAGAGCACGGAAATCGCAGGCGTAATCATGCCGTCGCCGTAAAGCAGAGCGGTTCCAAAGAGTCCAAGCAGCAGCAAGACCCCTGAAACGGCAGATGCTTTGGCAATTCCGCTTTGCGGCTCATTGCTTCCCGATTTCTTCGGGAGGAGCGCAGACAGTGCCAAGATCCCACCTTCGCCGTGATTATCAGCGCGCATTACGAAGAAGAGGTACTTGATCGTGATGATGAGGATCAGGGCCCAAAAAACTATCGAAAGTGCTCCAAACACCACTCCTGGGTTGAAGGGGAGTAGATCGGCAGCGGTCGTCTTACCATGAGGTTCGGTGCCCGTGACCAACAAGTGGGGTTTATGCCCCAAAGCCTCGCGTAAGGCGTAAATAGGGCTCGTGCCAATGTCGCCGTACACAACACCTAACGAACCAAGTGTGAGGCCAGCAAGGCGCTTGCCGGTAATTGGGCCGCTGTGGCCGTGTGAACCATTCATCGTGCTCCTACAAAAGGGGTTCGCAGAATCTAACCGCAGATACTCGCTTGGATCGGAACCCTACGATCCACAGACCGCCTGTGACCTAGCCAACGGTCAGTTTCGTCGAGGGCCCTGTTCCCGCTAGAAACAAAGCCATTTCCGCAACGAGGCTGTCATGGAAGCAACCCCTAAACGAAGTAGCGAATCTCCCCATCGCTTGCTTCCATGACGGCATAAACCGCGGCATGGAGTTGGCCGTGAAGCTCGCGAAATCGAGTGGCTTCTAGATCGTCGTCATCAACTGATTGTGCAGCGCCAGATTCGTTTGCACCGTCGAGAGACTCGATCGATGCAAATGCTGCGTCCCAATCCGTCGCCGAAGCGGCAACGCCAAGGCGCATGTTTGGTGCCTGTACCAACGCTCGATCGAGATCCTGAACGATGGTGATGACTACGTCGGTGGTGGTTCGGACGCCGGGGGTGGACAACAGGTTTAGTGCTTGGAGCTTTCGCATAGCCATCGCCATAATCAGTACCGGATCACCCATTTCCGTGACGGCAGAATCGATCGAACTCAGATTGATCGCCACCGAGGCTGGAACGCTGAACCACCGCTGCAAGGTGTTGAACAACTCTTCCGTCGCTGAATGCAACGCAAGAAGCTCGTGGGGTTTTGGAAGCGTGTCGGCGGCATCGTCCACCTAGCCATCATGACCCTAAATGTGCAGCCGTGGCGTGACAACTTGGAGAAAGCGCGCCAATCGAACACATTCGCAGAGGCTTCAGCCATTGGTTCACTTCCCGTTGCGTCTGCTTCGGTGAGAAGGGTCTAGACGGCACCGCTAAAGTCTCGCCCCATGGCTCTCCAGGTTGTTGATCATCCCCTCGTTGCCCACCGCATCACCGTCCTCCGTGATGAGAACACGCCATCGCCAGTGTTTCGCAAAGCAGTTTCAGAGATCGCCGCGCTCTTGGCGTACGAGGCGACACGAACTTTGCACGTTGACCCCGTCAGCGTGCGGACACCGACGGGTCTTGATGCCCCCGGAGTTCGCCTCGCTGCACCCGGTCCACTGCTCGTGCCAATTCTTCGAGCCGGACTCGGTCTCCTCGATGGCTTCCTCTCCGTGTTGCCTGAGGCTGAAGTTGGGATCATTGGACTTCGCAGAAACGAAGAAACCTTTGAACCCGAGCAGTACGCCCAAAAACTTCCGGCGGATCTCCGCGGTCGTGACGTGTTCGTGCTTGATCCAATGCTGGCCACCGGTGGGTCCCTGGCCTTTACCTGTCAGCTTTTGATTGACCGGGGAGCCGAAAATGTCATTGCCGTGTCGGTTATTTCTGCGCCCGAGGGTGTCCGACGGGTTGAAGCGGCTTGTCCGACCGTGCAGATCATCACCGCAGCCCTTGATCCGGGTCTCAACGAAAGAGCCTTCATTGTTCCCGGTTTGGGCGATGCCGGTGATCGGTTGTTTGGTCAAGCCACTTCCCTCTAAACCCGAGGTAAACCGGTTTTGACAAGGGAGTTTGGGCTACGAAACTTTAAGTTTGAGGTCCAAAACTAAATGTTTTGAGTGACGCGGTTTGAATTTTGGTCCCACAAAAACTATGTTTTGGGGATCAACATCATGGATTCGCAGCTGTCAAAGTCTGAGCGGGAAATGCTCAAAGCCGTCTACCGCCTTACCAAGGGTGGTTCCGACGCGCACACCGGCGCGCTTGCGGAGCACCTCGGGATATCCCCTGGCACCGTAACGGCAACGGTAAAACGTTTGGCGGAACGCGGAATGGTGGATCACCGTCCCTATAAAGGTGTGGAAGTCACCAAAGCGGGTCGTAAGGCAGCAGTTGGCGCGATCCGTCGGCATCGAATTGTTGAACGGTTCCTCTCTGACATGCTCGGGTACGCCTGGAACGAAGCCGATCGCCTGGCTGGGGCTTTCGAGCACGAACTTCCCCAGGAGATCGAAGACCGGCTCTTTGAACGCCTCGGGCGCCCCGCAACGTGCCCGCACGGCTTCCCGATTCCTGATTCGGCCACCGACCGTATTCTGCAAATGCCATCACTTGATGAGCTTGTTCCCGGTGACACTGGCGTTGTAGCCCTATCCGGATCCACTGATCAAGAAATCGTCGATTTCCTCGAAACGCTGGGGATTAGACCGGGGGCACACCTCGAAGTGGTCTCCAAGCAGCCTTTTGATGGGCCCATTGTGGTGCGCGTCGAAGGAGCCGAAGCGACCGTTGGTGAACGCCTCGCCGAAAAGATCTTCGTGAAATCTCGTCATCTGGCTGCCGCCAACCCAGGCCGCGCCGAAATCGAACCCGTCGACGCTCGCAATACCGAGAGAGTCGTAGCGCTGGTCATCGATGCTGAACCAGACACCGAAACAACCACCAGCAGCGCGTTAAGCGCAAAACCTTCGTCAACAACGAAAACAACAAAAACAAACAAGCCGGGGACGAAAAAACCGCTTGCAGTCAAACGAAAGGACATACCAGCATGAATTTTGCCATTCTCGCTTCTGAAGGGGGGTACCAGGAGTTCACTCTCGGCGGAGGCGAAAAACTCGTTCTTCTTCTCTCTGGTCTCTCAGCCATTGTCGCCATTTTGGTTGGCTTGTACCTCCAAAAAGAAGTTCTGGCCATGGGAACCGGCACCCCGAAAATGCAGGCGATTGCCAAGCAAATTCATGACGGTGCCATTGCCTATCTCCGCCGCCAGTTCAAGACCATTGCGCTGATTGTTATCCCGCTGGCCGTCGTAGTGTTCGCCACTTCCGCCGCCATTGAGCGTCCCGATGGCACCGTTGCTCTCGGTTTCGTATCCGCAGGCCTGGCCCGCACCGTTGCATTCCTTCTTGGGTGTATGGCTTCTGGCGCAACCGGCTACATCGGCATGTCGCTGGCCACCAAAGGCAATGTCCGCACGGCAGCTGCTGCGCTTGAAAAGGACCGTCCGATGCCAAAGGCACTCGACGCGGCCTTCAAGACCGGTGGCGTTGCTGGCATGTTCACTGTTGGCCTTGGTCTGCTCGGCGCAACGTTGATCATCTGGATCTTCCAGAACTCCAGTTCGGTAATCCTCGTAGGCTTCGGCTTCGGTGGATCGTTGCTCGCCCTATTCCTCCGTGTAGGCGGCGGCATCTTCACCAAGGCTGCCGACGTTGGCGCGGATCTTGTAGGCAAAGTTGAAGCCGGTATCCCCGAAGACGACCCACGCAACCCTGCCACCATTGCCGACAATGTGGGCGACAACGTAGGCGACTGCGCTGGCATGGCCGCCGACCTCTTCGAATCCTACGAAGTAACCCTCGTGGCCTCGATCATCCTCGGTGTGGCTGCCTTCAAGGCTGTTTACCCCGATGATCCAAAGAAGTGGGCGCTTGGCCTGATCTTCCCGCTGGCCGCTCGCGCCGTAGGCGTCGTTGCCTCGATCGCTGGTTTGTTCGCGGTTAAAGCCAAAGACGATGAGACCGACGCACTGAAGCCAATCAACCGCGGCTTCCTCGTCGCTGGTCTTCTCACCGTTGTAGGCGTAGGCGCATTGGCGTTCTTGTACGTCGGGAACAAGCAAGGCACCCGCACCGTCGACGGAGTTTCCACCGATACGCTCAGCAATATCGGCTTGCGTTGCTGGCTCGCCGTGGTTGTTGGTTTGGTTCTTGCCCAGGTGGTTTCCCGCCTCACCGAGTACTACACCGCCACCCACCACAAGCCCGTCAAGGACATCGCCACCTCGGCCCGAACTGGCCCAGCAACCGTTGTGCTCTCAGGAACCGCTTCAGGTCTCGAGTCCTCGGTTTACGCCGTGCTTTCCATCGCTCTGGCAATCGGAACCGCGCTAACCCTCGGTGGCGGAAACCTGCAAGTGAGCTTCTACCTCGTAGCCCTTTGCGGCATGGGCATGTTGGCCACCACCGGCGTCATCGTTGCCGAAGACACCTTTGGCCCCGTATCAGACAACGCCGCTGGCATCGCCGAAATGTCGGGCGAATTCCACGGTGACGCCGAACGCATCATGGTTTCCCTCGACGCTGTTGGTAACACCACCAAGGCCGTAACCAAAGGCTTCGCGATCGGTTCAGCCGTTATCGGTGCCGTAGCCATTTTCGCTTCCTTCATCGAAGGAGCCGTAAAGGGTGGCGCTGGTGTTCTGTCCAAGCTCTCCGACGTTGAACTCAAAGAAACCATCGAAGCGGCCGAGAAGTTGCCACGTGGCGTGTTTGACCTTCTGCCCATCAACGTTGCCGATCCCAAGGTCTTCATTGGCCTTCTCATCGGTGGAGCCGTACCGTTCCTCTTTTCAGCTCTCGCCATTCGTGCCGTATCGCGCACCGCTGGCGTGGTTGTAGAAGAAGTACGCAAGCAGTTCGCCGACGGAAAGATCATGGCCGGAACCAAGGAACCAGATTCCTCCGCCGTTATCGACATCTGCACCACCGCTTCGCTTCGTGAGCTCACCACCCCAGCCCTGCTTGCCGTGTTGACGCCAATCGTGGTCGGTTTCGGATTGGGCTTTGCCCCTCTCGGCGCATTCTCGGCGGCGGTTATTCTCACCGGCCAACTCATGGCGAACTACCTCTCCAATGCCGGTGGAGCCTGGGACAATGCGAAGAAGTACATCGAAGACGGACACGAAGGCGGCAAGGGCTCCGAGGCTCACAAGGCTGCTGTTATCGGCGACACCGTTGGTGACCCATTCAAGGACACTGCTGGCCCGGCCCTCAACCCGCTGATCAAGGTCATGAACTTGGTATCGCTACTGGTGCTTCCCGCGATCATTACCACCCAGGACAAGACCGGTGTTCGGTTGGCGATTGCCGCTGCCGCCCTTGCTGTTCTGATTGGCTCGCTGATCCGCACCGCCAAGCAAAAGTCACTCATCTAACCAACAAGTTCTTACATGGCCCCTTTGGGGTCGCATGCAGAACGTCGCTTGCAGAACGTCGCATGCAGAACAAAGAAGGGCCCGGAGCGAATACGTTCCGGGCCTTTTTTCTTTGCGAGTCCGGTCGAAAAAGTTTGTTGCTGCCCGGAAATTGACTGCCTTTCCAACTTCCGAATCCGCAGTGGCTCAAACTCGGCTTCTCACCCATCGGCGAAAAAGGTAAGGTCCGCCGGTAGGCTCGAAGAAATGCGCACGCTTGCTCTTCTTGGTCTTGATCCCCGAAAACTGCTGACGGATTTTGGGCCGATTGGGTTGTTCCTCATCGTTTTTGCTGAATCCGGGCTTCTGGTTGGGTTCTTTCTCCCCGGTGACTCGCTCCTGTTCACCGCTGGGCTCCTCACAGCCACCGGGGTCATCAAACAGCCCCTTTGGCTCATGTGTGGCCTTGCCTTTACCGCAGCGGTAATTGGGGATCAGGTGGGCTACCAAATCGGCAAGCGCATCGGGCCGGAGTTGTTTGACCGGCCCAAATCAAAACTGTTTTCGCCAAACCATGTCATTAAGGCACAGGAATTCTTCGACAAGCATGGCGCCAAAACGATTGTTATGGCTCGCTTCGTTCCCATCGTCCGCACATTTACGCCCGTTCTTGCTGGTGTTGGCAACATGAAATGGCGAGTCTTTGCCATCTACAACGTCGTTGGCGGTGTGCTGTGGGGGATAGGTGTCACGTTGCTCGGTGCGGCTCTCGGCAAGAGGTTCCCCTGGATGGAAGAGCGAATCGACATTTTGGCCATTGTGATCGTGGGCGTCTCAGTCCTGCCCATGGTGATTGAAGTGCTCCGCCACCGAGCCAAAGCCAAAAAGGCCAAACCGCCTGTCGGCTAACTGAAGGGAAGCGGCTTAGGGCCAAGCCTTTGCGTTTCTCAGGGATTGCGATTGGTGGGCTGATTTAAGGCTAAGCCCTGAGCTCGATCCCTTCCAGTTACTGGAAGAAATTCAGAAACTCGACGTAGCTATTGGCCAGCTGGATTCGCGTTGGGAACGAGTGTGGCGTAAACAACCACGTTGGAGGCATAGGTGTTCTCCTCCTGAATGAACTTTCCCCCACAGGTTATAAGGCGAAGCTCTGCAGCCGACGTTGGTCCGTAGACCTGCTCGGTAGGGAAGTAGTCCTTGGGGTAGGTATCGAGACGGGTCACTTCGAAGGTGAGAAGCACGCCATCTTTGCGGGCCACGCGAACCTGGTCGCCTGGCTTCAATTTGTCCAGATTCTGGAAAACACCAGGTCCCGTATGGCTCGCGGCATGACCCGCAAAAACGGCGGCACCAGGCTCACCGGGCTGCGCAGAGCCCGTATACCAACCAATAGCGTTGAAATCGACCGGCACCTCTAGGGACCCATCCAGCTCCAGGCCAAGTTGAACGATCTCACTTGAGGCACCAATGGACTTGATGGCCACGTAGGCGGGCTGTTTGGCAGTGCTTGGATCAATCGCCACAGAGTCGCGAGGGCTTTCGAGTAACCGAGACGCCGGAGCGACTTTTCTAGTACCGCCGCCATTTACCGGAGCATCCAGTGCCTCAACCACCAAGGGATTCTGGTTATCAGCAATCGCTCCGGGCACGAAACCAAAGCTGCCCGAAAGCGATGCCACCGAAGCCACCACAAACGCTCCAACCACCCCAGCACGAGAATGATCGCGCAGCGTACGCTTCTTGCGGTGCCGGGGAACGTAGCGGGTCATGACCGTCATATCGTAGCGAATCGGAGCGGCATTGAATGGTTGGACCCAGTGTTACCTGCCCATCGAACTGGAAAAGGTTTCCAGATTCGAACGGTCTTGGCTTCTACCGGTAGGCGTTGCGACGTCGAAATCCGGCCAGCATAAGCATTAGGAAAGCGCCAACTAGGGCGAAGACCGAAACGGCACTTGAGGTGTCGCTCATTCCACCGAAACCAGTTTTGGCACCACCGACGGGAACCTTTCCGGCAGTGGATCCTGCTCCAGCTTTTGTACCAGCCCCACCCTTTGCCGTTCCAGTGCCTCCACCATTGTCATTTGCGCCACCGATTGGGGTTTTACCGGAACCGGAGTTTCCTCCGCCACCGTCGCCAGCACCGCCGCCCACAGCAGCAGGAAGAGTTGTGGGAGTAACTGGAGCCTTGGTGGGAGGAATCGTCGCAACCGGCTCAACATCAGCAGGTTCCGTTACCGCAGGAGCCGCTTTTGTACCCGCCGGGACGGATTTGGTTGCCGCAGGTGTGGAATCTGCCGGTGTGCCTGGGGTTGAGTCGACGGGGGTCGAATCGCTAGGAACTGGGGCGAGCGCTGTGGTCCCGGCGGTGGTTGCCGCAGCATTTCCCGATTTTGCGGCGAGATCAACAAATCCACGAAGAGTCGCTGGCTTGTCTGCTCCACCAACGGCAGCGATTGTATAAATGCCACCTGGTTGCACGGTCACGGGCTTCTCAATTGCTACGGCTGCGTCTCCTGCTTTGCGCACTTGCAGCACGTAAGGGCCAGAAGCAACTTCAACGTAGGTGGTGATCGCGCCAAACTCCACCGCGGGAAACAACACATCTCCGTCTTTTACCGCAATGTCCACCGTAGGGGTGACATCCGATGCGTGAATCACTCGAATCTTTGACTTACCAGCAGCGGGAGGGGTCAAATCGTCGGCAAAAACCTTCGCTTGGATGTTCGCAACCGGGCCCAGGGCAGCCGCGGTAAAGGATTCGCCTCCTGCAAGCTCAGGGGATGCAGCCACGAGTGCTGGCGAGGTTTCTGACTGCCCTTCGCCGCGAACTTCGATGGTGTGCTTGCCCGCCGGAACCGTGATGTAGTCACTCACGGCCTGATACGGCACGCGGTTCATCCGTTTCTTGCCGTCAATATAAACGTCGACACCATTGGCATCGGGCGAGAAGTGGGCTAGTCGAATCCGGGCATCACCAGCTTGCGCAAGCGCAGGGGTGACAAACGGAACGGCCAGCACACCAAGGGTGACAGCAGCAATTGTGGCAAAAGAGCGAAGCCTCACGGAACGAGGTCCTTTCGAAGCGCCGGCGGGAACCGGATAATGCGGGGAAGTGGAAAACAGGTGATCGCCAGAAATCTGACAAATTCCATGCCCGTTGTTTTTACACCCTGGGGAACCAAAATTCGGGGATATGCGAAGTTGGGGAATCCTGCGGTTACTGGTCTTGACCTGGTCTGCAGCATTTCCGGCTTGAGAATTCTCGGCGAGTTGGAAGGTTGGGTTCGGGAATTTTGAGGACCGTGTGACAAATCGGATGCTTGACAGGGGAGGGGGAAACAGTGGGAAGGTGGCGCACTGTGTCTGACACGAATCCCTCCGCCGGCGCCAAGAGCGCTACCTCCACACGCTCCCGATCGGGCGCCAAACCCCTAGTGATTGTTGAATCTCCGGCGAAAGCCAAGATCATCGCTGGGTTTTTAGGCCCCGATTTCGTGGTGGAAGCATCCATAGGCCACATCCGAGACCTTCCGCGCTCCGCAGCCGATATCCCCGAGTCGCATAGGTCACAAGCCTGGGCAAAGCTTGGTGTTGACGTCGACCACGGGTTCACTCCTCTGTACATCGTCGCCCCGGAAAAAAAGGCCCACATCACCAAACTGAAAGGTTTGATGAAGGATGCCAGTGAGCTGTATCTGGCCACCGACGAGGATCGAGAAGGCGAATCAATTGCCTGGCACCTTCTCGAAGTTCTCAAGCCCAAGGTCCCGGTCAAGCGAATGGTTTTTCACGAAATCACTAAAGGGGCGATCCAAAAAGCTGTTGATGAGTCCCGAGATCTCGATTCGGCACTCGTGGAAGCCCAGGAATGCCGACGAATTCTGGACCGTCTCTACGGCTACGAAGTCTCCCCGGTTCTGTGGAAAAAAATCACCCCGGGCCTCTCCGCCGGTCGGGTTCAGTCCGTAGCGACCCGTCTTGTTGTGGAACGTGAACGAGCACGGATGAAGTTCCGCTCCGCCGGCTACTGGGATCTCTCGGCATCGTTTGCCAAGCTCCCAATCGACGCTTCGGGCGGGGAATTTTTCGACGCCACGATGATCTCTCTCGATGGGGCACGCCTTGCGACGGGCAAAGACTTTTCTTCCGACGGACTGTTGACATCATCAAGTGCAGTGGTGCTCGATGAGGCGCGCTCTGGGGCTTTGGTGGGTCGTTTGGCCGACGCAAAGTTTGCTGTTCGTTCAGTCGATGAGAAGCCCTACCGACGATCCCCGTACGCGCCGTTTATGACCTCCACGTTGCAGCAGGAGGCCGGTCGAAAGTTACGGTTCTCTTCACAACGGGCGATGAGTGTGGCTCAGCGTTTGTACGAAAACGGCTACATCACCTACATGCGTACCGACTCGACGACGCTTTCCGACACGGCCCTCAATGCCGCACGTGCGCAGGTTCTTGAGCTGTACGGCAAGGACTATTTGCCGGATGCACCACGTCAATATGCCAAGAAGGTAAAGAGCGCACAGGAAGCCCACGAAGCGATTCGTCCGGCTGGTGAAACGTTCCGCACACCAGCCCAAGTTGAACGTGAACTGAACAACGACGAGTTCCGTTTGTACGAGCTCATTTGGATGCGCACCATTGCTTCGCAGATGAACGATGCCCGCGGAACTTCAGCCTCGGTTCGCTTGGGTGCAACGACATCGAACAACGAAGATGTTGAGTTTTCTGCTTCCGGAAAAATCATTACGTTTCCCGGATTTTTGCGGGCCTATGTTGAAGGCGCGGATGATCCTGATGCGGTGCTCGAAGACCGTGAAGTTCGCCTCCCACAAGTAGTTCCCGGCGATGCGCTGCGCGCTGATGATATGCGCGCAGCGGGTCACTCGACCCAGCCGCCAGCACGCTATACCGAAGCCTCGCTGGTGAAGATGCTCGAAGAGTTGGAGGTGGGCCGTCCGTCGACGTTTGCCTCGATTATGGGGACTATTCAAAACCGTGGTTACGTATGGAAAAAAGGCACAGCGCTGATTCCTTCCTTCACCGCTTTTGCGGTAATTGGCTTGTTGGAACAACACTTCGGTGACCTGGTGGACTACAAGTTCACTGCGCGTATGGAGAGCGATCTCGACACGATTGCCAACGGTGAAGCGCACTCGGTCCCGTGGCTAACCCAGTTCTATTTTGGTGGCGAAGCTCCACCAACGGCTGGTGCGATCGCGCCGAACCCCGGCTCGGGCAACCCAGTGATGCCGGGGTTGAAGTCGATGGTGGTCGACCGCCTCGGTGATATTGATGCGGCCGAAATCAACACCATCGTTATCGGCAACGGTGTGGACGGACAGCTGATTGTGGTGCGCCCCGGTCGATACGGGCCGTATGTAAAGCGTGGCGAAGACACCGCATCGGTTCCTGAGGATTTGCCTCCCGATGAGCTCACCACGGCGAAAGCCGAAGAGTTGTTGGCGGCGCCAAAGGGTGACCGGGTTGTAGGGAATGATCCTGAAACGAACATGCCGATCTTTGCCAAGGCTGGCCGTTTTGGACCGTATGTGCAATTAGGAAATGCTGAGCTGCTTTCGGTAAATATGCCCGAGCCGGTTCCAGAGTTCACCAAAAAAGGACTGCCAAAGAAGCCGAAAAAAGTTGAGGCTCCAAAACCTCGCACCGCATCGCTGTTCAAAACGATGAGCGTCGAATTGGTAACGCTCGAAGAAGCTTTGGCGTTGCTGACCTTGCCACGTTCGCTTGGCGTCGATGAAGCAACGGGCGAGGAAGTTGTTGCTTCGAATGGCAAGTTTGGCCCGTATCTTCGCAAAGGCGTGGACAGCCGATCTATCGCTACTGAAGAAGAGTTGCTCACCATCACGCTTGAACAGGCGCTGGTCATTTACTCGCAACCGAAAACGTTTGGCAAGCGCAATGCTGCACCAAAACCACCCCTCGCCACCTTTGGTGATGATCCGGTTTCTGGAAAGCAGATCGTGATGAAGGAAGGCCGCTTTGGCCTCTACGTGACCGACGGAATAACGAACGCTTCGCTGCGCCGTGGTGATGATGCCGAGACGATCACCATCTCGCGTGTTGTTGAACTGTTGGCCGAGCGTCGCCTAAAGGACGAAACCGACGGACCGAAAATTGCTCGTGGTGGCGTAAAGAAAAAAGCTGCGCCGAAGAAGGCTGCCCCCAAGAAAGCCGCGGCGCCCAAGTTGGCCACCAAAGTGATCAAGGCCGGTACTTCCAAGACCTCAAAAGCGGCAAAGAAGAAAGCTGTTGCCAAGAAGGGCTAGCCGCCTTACTTGTCAGCACTTCTGTTAGTTCTGCTCGTTGGTTTGTTCCCTGTGCGTTCTTCTTCCAACCATCGAATGTCGCTCGTGGCCCACGGATTTCGATTCGTCGCTAGTCGTCCTCTGCCCGGTGTTCGTTCAGCAACGGAAGAATGGTCACGCCACACCAGGTTTGGCGTGCCTCAGAAATATGTGCACGTATGAGTTCGTTTATTGTGTTCGAAGGTTCCGATGCCAGCGGGAAAACCACGCAAGCTTCGCGGCTTGCTGAGCGCATCGGAGCACGCCTAACGAAAGAACCGGGTGACACGCCAGCAGGGGTTCGCATCCGTTCGCTGCTGCTCGATCACTCCCCCGAAGGCGCCTCCCTTTCGCCTCGGGCAGAAGCCTTGCTCATGGCCGCCGATCGCGCCCAACACGTCAGCGAAGTTATTGAACCAACCCTGCGGGCCGGTCAACATGTGGTGTGTGATCGCTACATCGGTTCCTCGATTGCCTACCAAAGCGGCGGACGGGGACTACCAGCCGATCAAATTCGTTGGATCTCCGAATGGGCGACAACCGGTCTTTGGCCTGATGTGATTGTGTTGCTCCGTGTGCCGCTCGAAGTTGTGCTTGGCCGACTCGCCGCTGCTGGCGTACCCGACCGACTCGAATCTGAAGGCGCCGGATTCCTCGGCCGGGTGATGGAATCCTTCGACGCCCAAGCAGCCGCCGATCCTGAGCGCTGGCGCATTGTCGATGGCATGGGCACCATCAAAGAAGTAGAAGCCCGAGTGCAAGCCGCCGTCGCCCCCTTCCTGGCTTAGGTTTTGGGTGGCGAGGTTTTTGTTGGCATAGGGTGGTTGGGCCATGGATTCCCTGTTCGACGCGTCGTTCTTCGACACCGCTCCCGTTGCTAAACCTGCTGAGAAACCCGCGGCGATTGTGGGGCAGCTGGACATTTTCGGCAACGTTGTGGAACTGGGCGATGTCGCTTCGGCGGTGATTGAAGCGGGTTCCGATGCTGAAGGACCGAGTGACGCTGGCGAAGATGTTGCGCAGGAGATCGATCCGCTCGAGGCGGCCGAACTTGCCGGTGAGCTTCCGGGTGCTCCAATCGTGGTTGATCCGCTTGAGCCGACCGATTCGGACGATCTTGACCCGGGCAACGTCCTCAATGACCCCACCTGGGAGCCCAACGAACCAATCGATCTTGATGAAATCGTTGCTGCTTTTGAAGAACCGGTAGATACCCCAGAAGTGCCTCTGGTCGAAGTGGCCGATGAGGTGCCAGGCGCATCTCAAGCGGTTGATTCAGGACACGTTCCTGCTGAATCAGAAATAGCGGAAACCAATCTGTTTGGTGAACCAATTTCACCCGTGGCGGCCGAGCAAGAAGTCGTTGCGCCCGGTGGGCCGGAGATGGATTTGTTTGGGGAGCCGATCACCCAAACCTTGGCCCCACAAGAACTTCCGAGTGTCCACGTGGATGCTGTGGATGCGGCGAACCTCGCAACCGTTGCGAACTTGGCGAGGGCACCACTGGCGCGTCCGGTTACTGAAATCGTTGCCGATCAGGTTGGTGCCGACGGGCGCCGGAATCGATCCGTTGATGCGCTCTGGGATCTTGTTATTGGCCAAGGGTCGACGGTGGAAACGCTTCGTTCTGCGGCGCAACAACCGGTTCATGCATACCTTTTTGTAGGGCCGCCGGGAGCCGGAAAAGTTCGTGCGGCATTAGCGTTTGCGGCATCGGTATTGTGTCCGCGCGGTGGCTGTGGCGAATGCGATATTTGCTCTCGAACGCTGAACCAAACTCATCCCGATTTGCTCAATGTGGAACGCGAAGGCGCTTCGATCTCGGTTGATCAGGCCCGTGAAATTATTCGCCTGGCTTTGCGCTCACCCGTCGAAGGCAGCCGCAAGGTTTTGGTCCTCAACGATTTTCATCTGGTCACCAATGCCGGGCCAACGTTGCTCAAAATTATTGAAGAACCGCCTCCATCGACGATTTTCCTCGTGCTGGCCGAACAGGTCACCAACGAGCTCGTGACGATTGCTTCACGTTGTGTACAGATGAGTTTCGCCCCGCTCAGCGTTGGTGCCGTGGTTGAAGCGTTGATGGCTAGCGGCATCGAGGAATCCGTCGCGAAAACGGCGGCGAACGCGGCGGGTGGACGGCTTGATCGGGCTCGTCTGTTGGCGACGGATCCTGAAGTGGCCAACCGAATGGCCTTTTGGCAGAACATCCCCCGTCGCCTTGATGGCACAGGAGCCGCTGCATCAGTGGTTGCTGCCGAAGCCGTCGGCATGGTTGACGCAGCGGCTGTGGGGCCACTAGAAGCCCGTCAGGCAGAAGAAGTAGCCGCGCTCGATGCTCGATTGGAGTTGATCGGCGGCAAGGGTGGCGCTGGACAACGCAAAGAGCTGCAGGAACGGCACAAACGGGAACTCAAACGTCTCCGTGATGATGAGATCCGATTCGGTCTTGCCGCATTGGCGCAGGCCTACCGGGCGATTCTCTTAGCTCCTGAAGCGGGATCTGGCGATCAACGCAAGGCCATAGCGGCAACCACCCGTGTGGCCACCGCCAGTGAACATCTGATTCGTAACCCCAACATCAACCTGCTTTTGGCTGCATTGTTTGTGGATCTTTCGCCCGACCGTCGATAGCGCTGGCTACGGTCGAGGTTGCTCGGGCTCGGGCTCGGGGCGAGTCCGGTCAATAGACCGGCCAGTAACGGGCTACGTGACCGCACTCCGCGACTACTTTCGTGACGAGTTTGGTCGCGGCCGGGTTCTGGGCACAGGCTGAACGTCGGCTCAAGCCAGGGTTTCGATGTGTCGAAAGGAACATTGGCGGAACTCGAACCGATTTCGGGGTGAGCGTCGGCTAAGATTTCTATGCTTCCAACCCGCCCGGGTAGCTCATTCGGTAGAGCAGCTCACTCGTAATGAGCAGGTAGCCGGTTCAATTCCGGCCTCGGGCTCCAGTTTTTCTGTACTTTGCCGGTCGCACAAATGCTCGATTGGCGCGCACCGGCCAATTCAGTGATAAAAACCAGGCACTATGCATTCGTTTGCTCCCGCCCCCACGATTGAGGAAATCGAACAGTTCTCCGACGCAGAACCGGAGAACCCAACCCTCATGGCCGTGCCCGCCTACTTTGGGCCTTGGGCTACCGAGGAGTGGGAAGCACTTCTTGATTCTGAACCAGGCGTGATTGTGATCAATCCCGATTCCGGGCCGGGGGAGAGGAAATCCGCGGCCTATGCCACGCTGGTTCGCCAAGCCCAACGCCGTGGGTTTGCCGTAATCGGCTACTGCTCATTGGCTCGCGGGAAACGGAAATATGCCGAGTGTTTGGCTGAGCTTGACGCCTACCGCGAGTGGTACGAGGTCGACGGAATGTTCTGGGACGAGGTAAAAGTAACCACCCGCCCTTCTGGTCTCTTGCGGTCGCTCTATGGCGTGTCGGTTCGTAAGTTTGGGCTTGATGGGTTCATTGTTTACAACCCCGGCACCGCCGTTCCCGAAGGCTTCTTTTCGTCATTGAGACGGGCCTACATCGTGACGTTTGAGGGAACCCGTGCACAACACGTCGAACGCTTTGGTGCCTTCGAGATCGAAGTTGAGGGCCCGATTGAGCGTCAGTGGCACTTGATTCACAGTTGCGCCCCAAAGTTTCAACGAACCGTCCGCCAACGCCTGGTGGATTCCGGTTTGGGTGGCGCTTACGTAACCCATGACACGCTGCCAAACCCTTGGGATGTTTTCGCTCCCCAGTAGGGGTGAACACAACGCGTAGTTAGCAGGCCAGTTGCCGTGGGATAGCTGCCGAGCCAAGCCAGGGGAGACCTCGGCCAGGCAGCCATCCAAATGCGTTTCCGCACCTTTGTGTCGGCACCCACGAACCAACACTGTGCACGTTACCGGGGAACTATTTCCGGCAGATGAACGCCAAACTACGGTTACGCAAACGAGATCGGATGTACAACGAATTGGCCAATCCGGGGCAACCTGTTGGCAACACGCAACCAAGATCTAAGGGTCTGGTGAGGCGACATGGATTTACACCTCGGATCTACGATGTCTCCCATGACGAAAGATGAAATGTTCCGAGCGATATCTGCCCAGCGAGTTCGTCTGATCGATCAGCTTGAAGGGTTTACTGCCGAGGATTGGGACACGCCTTCTCTGTGCGCAGGGTGGAAGGTGCGTGATGTGGTGGGGCATCTTGTGAGCATTTTGGAAGTTCCGATGCCCAAGTTTGTGGGTAAGGCGATCCTGGCTGGAAGTTTCGACAAAGTTGCCGACCGCTTCGCTCGGGAAATTGGTGCCCGTGAACCCCGAGCACTGGTTGATTCGTTTCGTGTGCTTGCCAGCAAACGGTTTGCTCCACCCGGAGTAGGGCCGATCGCTCCGCTTACCGATCTTCTCGTTCACACCCGTGATCTGGAACGTCCCCTTGGGTTGGCTTCTACTCTCGATATGCAAAGCGTACATATGGTCCTGAACTATGTATGCGGAGGGAAAGCGCGAGGATTCGTCCCGGCGAAACGCACCAACGGCCTCCGGTTCGTGGCAACGGATAGTGACTGGTCGATTGGGTCAGGTCCTCTCGTGACGGGCACGGGAGAGGCCATCATGTTGGCAGCCACAAACCGACCCAGTGCCTTAGCCGACCTATCTGGAGACGGATTGACATCGCTTGCAGCGCGACTCACCTAACGAATTTGTCGTGCAGCCTTTCGGCATGAGAAACGTCAAACTGTTAGAGGACGGGCGCAAGTTTGGAACTGGTTTTCCTGCAACGGCCGTCTACTAAGGCCCCATCGGCGTGCGAGATCCGTCAAGGTTCTTCGAGGTCACCTCCGGTAGCTGCTACACCGCTTGGAGGTGAAACAGCAGGACTGATTCGGGGTGGCAGACGGGGATGGCTAGGCCGATTGATTGCAGGATGGCACCTCGGACCTGAACTTTGCCGGTGCCCGTGCGGTCGCCGAGCCAGGCGGGAAGGTTTCGCATTGCGCCCCATGCTGGTGGTTCTTCCAAATGCACGAGCGACACTTCATAGGTGTGCGTAGGGTTGAGTCCGGTGAAGGTTACCGAACTTGGGACTGAGGTGTCGTTGGTGGTGAGCTGCGCATAGGCGAAGAGTGCTTCGGAAGCATCAGCGCCAACCACGCCGTAGATCTGTCCGCTGGCAACAGGATAGTCAACCCGAATCGAAGTGCCAGAGTGCAACAACCGGCGAAACTTCTTATGCACGCTCACGATATTGGCAGCAACGGCACGATCGGCTTCGGAAGCCCGTGTGAGATCCCACTCAAAACCAAGATGACCGAACAACGCCGTTGCAGCACGAAAGTTCACCGTCGCCCGGCGGCCTGTGGTGTGCGCGGGGGAACCGCCAACGTGCGCGCCCATCAACTCGGGAGGAAAGAACATCGAGAACGAACGCTGAATCTGCTGACGTTCCAATGCATCAATACAATCACTTGCCCAGGCGCGTTGCGTGAACTCAAAGATGCCGGCATCGATTCGTCCGCCACCAGAAGCACAGGTCTCGATTTCCACGTCGGGATGCGCAGCACGAATCTTGCGCAGCAACGAATACAACGCTTGGGTCTGGCGATACGAACTGGCGCGACCGTCATGCGCCGGTGCACACATGTCGCGGTTGTAATCCCACTTCACATAACCAATGTCGTTCTCGCTCAACACGGCATTGATGCGTTCAAACAGATAGGCACTCACCGCAGGATTGGTGAGATCAAGAATGAACTGCGTACGGGCCAGAGGCTGATCGACACCAGGCGACGTGAGAATCCAATCGGGATGCGCACGGTACAAATCACTATCGGGGTTCACCATCTCGGGTTCGAACCACAAACCAAACTCCATGCCCAACTTGCGGACGTGAGAAATCAACGGAGTGAGACCCTCGGGATACACCTCAGGGGAAACCCACCAATCACCAAGCCCAGCCCGGTCATCTCGTCGGCTCCCAAACCAACCGTCATCAAGCACATAGCGTTCGATCCCAACAGCGGATGCCGAATCAGCAAGCGCGCAGAGGGTTTCCATGTTGTGATTGAAGTACACCGCCTCCCACGTATTGAGCAGAATCGGTCGCGGTTTGCCGGGATGCTGCGGCCGAGCCCGGAACCACGAATGAAACGACGAAGAGGCTGCACTCAAACCGCTACCAGACCACGTGGCCAATACCAACGGTGTAGTGAAGGATTCGCCCGGCGCTAGATCAACTTCACCGGCATCCAACAACACACCCGCTTGCAAACACACTCGACCATCAATGCCCCGCTCCACCCGCATCTCATGCGCGCCACTCCAGGCAATATGTATGCCTACTAACTCACCAGATTGCTCGGTAAAGTTTGGCGTACCGGCAAACAAGCCCGGCGAGTTTTGGTGAGAATGCCGGCCCCTGCGGTTGTCCCACGACAGCGAACCAGTCCCAAGACGACGGCGTTGGGGTTGGCCTTCCTTCGTCCACCGTCCAGGAAAGTCCAGCACCTCGTCAGCGGCTGCAGGCAATGGTAAGCACACTTGCAAACGGTGCAGAGAATACTTTGCGTCGGCACCGAGAACTTCGCCCTGGGCAGAAGAACCGGGAGCGATATTGGTCAACGTGGTGCGCACCGTCAACAGATCAAAACCATCAAGCGCAAACTCCGTAGCTAAAGCCAAATGATTGGTCACATCAATGGCCGCAACCGTGAGCGCCACCTTGCCCCCCTGCAGTGAAGTGTCGAGGGCATGGGTCGTTTCACCGAACTGCGGAGCCCAACCAGCACCGCTCGCACGACGTCCCTCAAGCCCCGGGCGCATCCCGAGAAAACCCGCGCGGGTAGGAACAACCTCAAGGAGGTCTTCGCCGTCAAAGGAGCCGTTGGGAATCGGGCGGGCTTTCAGCAACGCCAACCCCACCGCATCCTCAACGCTCACTCGCATGCCCCAATGCACAATGTGGCCGGAACCGCTCGACGTTTCAATGACCACCGATGACCGTTGGCCGCTCAACACAAAGAGGGAATCTCCCGCAGTCTCAATCGAAGCTGAAGGGCCAGATGCGCCAGTTGCGCCGGACCCGCCGATTGCGCCCAGTTCGCCGATTGTGTGGAACGCGCCGGTTGTGCCGAAAATCGCTCCGCCACCCCCAGCGCTAGCTCTGCCGCTCCCGGTGCCCTTTTCAGGGTTGATCTCAGGGTTGTTCTCAGGAAGTTGTTCGGAGGCCACGGTTAAGCAGCCTATGGTGGCCCAATGGCGTCGCAGGAGGACTTCGCAGATATTGCAATGGAGCATTTGCCTGCGCTCTATTCCGCGGCCATGCGCATGACCCACAACAACGCCGATGCTGAAGACCTCGTCCAAGAGGCCTACCTCAAGGCTTACAAGGGTTTCAAAGGATTTGAAGAGGGAACCAACCTCCGGGCCTGGCTTTTCCGCATCCTCACCAACACCTACATCAACGCCTATCGAGCCAAAAGCCGTAAACCGGCCCAATCGAACCTTGATGAAGAAGTCGAAGATCTGTTCCTGTACCGGCGAGTGGGTGGGCTCGAGGCGGTCGAAGCGAACCGCACAACCGAAGACATTGCCCTCGAATCGTTCACCGATACCCAGGTGAAAGCCGCCGTTGACGCTTTGCCTGAAGCCTTCCGGCTACCTGTTTTGCTGGCCGATGTAGAGGGGTTTCACTACAAAGAAATCGCCGACATGCTCGACGTTCCGATAGGAACCGTAATGAGTCGGCTGCATCGGGGAAGAAAAGCGCTACAAAAGTCGTTATACGAGTACGCAGTGGAACATCGACTGGTTCCAGCGGATTCCTCTGCGGTGTAGAGCCTTGTGCCGCCTGGTACGTGAGGTTTTGCGCGGGCATTATGGCAGGAAACAGCAGTACGTCAACAAGACCGAAGTAGTACCAAAGTTCAGTACCGCAGTGCGCTGATGTTCGTTGTTGGATCGCCTCAAACGCGGTTCGACCCAAATCAACCCGAGAATCCCATGAACGAACACCAAGCGGCACCGCAGCACGGGAAGCCAAGCGGCGCGCACGAACCCTTTGATCCTTTTGGTCCGATTGACCTGGCGGCAGGCGCCGATTGCAGCGCCATGGTTGCTCGCCTGTACAACTTTCTCGACGGTGAACTCACCGAACAGCGCCGTGCCAAAATCCAAAACCATCTCGAAGCGTGCCCTTCGTGCTTTTCGGCGTTTGATTTTGAGGCGGAATTACGGATTGTGATTGCAACTCGGTGCGTTTCTCGGGTTCCCGATTCGCTAGCGGAGCGGA
>JAYSVF010000152.1:0-4075 GCA_043718695.1 Acidimicrobiia bacterium
GATAGCCGATCGATACCCAGGCGCTGATGTCGGAGTGAACGTATCTCGGCCCACCCTGCACGCTCCACGTGTGGGCCGTATCGGCTCTCGGCCGGAAGCATGAGGCGCGGGGGCTCCTTCCATGCAAGCCTCCGTGCAGTGTCGAGAAGCGCTGACAGAACCTGCGCATCGTCGGCCACGACTGGACCGATGATGGCATCCTGCGCGACGCAAACCCCACCATCGAGCCGGTGAAATCGAAAGCCCCCATGCAGCGTCCAGGGCTCTCCTCGAGGACGTACCGCAAGAGGCCCGCACGTTCTGCTCCGAAGCGTGGCGTGTCGTAGGCGACAACTTTCGGGAGATCGGCTATGGCTATCTGCTGGACAAACCCCGGTGAGTCTGGTGGTGCATTCAGCGGCTGTGCGGAGAACACCCTCGTCCTCCCGTGATCATCAAAACCGAGACGTTCGTAGACAGGCGCCCCGGCTTTTGACGCGTCGAGCACAGCCGCGCAGCCGATGTTCCTCAGCTCCTCGATGAGCCACCGCGTTACTGCGGTGCCGATACCGTCGCGACTCTTGTGAGGATCGGTCGCTATCAACCCGATCCAACCGAAACCGCCGCTCGGATAGCTGATACAGCCACCTACAGCGAGCATTTCCTCGCCGCGTTCCGCCACGACCCAGCGACCTGTCGGCATGGAAAGGAACCGCAGGACTCGAGCGCGCATGGATTCGGATCCATATGCACGCATTAGAATCTGATTAACTCGTCGGACGTCGATATTGATCGAGGGATCGTCGAGCATCATCCGGCGCAACTCGACTGCGCCCACAGAAATCGTCACGGACAAACAATGCCAGCGGGGAGCTGAGCCGGGAGTGTTGTCGGCCGGTAGTGTTCGACTCGTCTCGTGCGCGAAGTGACTGGTCTGAGCGGCCCTTCCGGGCGTAAGCGGTGGTTTGGGGCCGTGCTGTGCCCACCTAAGGAGTTCTGTGTGTCCAGAGGCGGTCGAGTGGAATTACGTGTAATCGGTCTTCGGAGGTGTAGGAGCGCTCGCCTAGGTAGAGAACGTATCCCCCGAGAAAGTTGACTCCAACGGCATTCCGTAGTTTCTTGAGGGCCTTGAGTTGTTCGCCGGGTACTCGGTTACCGGTTTTGATTTCGAAGCCGACCACGCCCCCACCGTCGAGTTCCACGACTAAGTCCACTTCCTACGATTTTGAGGGCCACGAGCCTACGATTTCGAGTCTCGTTAACCTACGATTTCGAGCCCCTGAGCTCCGAGACATGGGCCCAGGCGTGGCTTACGGCATTGGTCAGGGCGGCAACGCACGCCGTTTCCGGACACAACCCTCGAGCGTCTCCAAGTACTTCGATTCGAAGTCCGCTCTCCTCGAAGTTGGGCTTGAACGTCACCTGGCCGCTGTGGCCGAAATCGACGGTCAACTCGGCCTTCGTCGGGTTGGTGACTTGCACTCTATGTTCGTAACGGCGCGATGAGATGCGCTCGATGCAGGGCGATCGAAAATCGGGTTAGTTCGAAACAACGCGGACGCTATGTTCGTCAGCGATGCCTGCTCAGATGTCGCCTGAATTCGCCTCGTTGCAACTGACACTGGTCGAACGGTTGGTTCAGCTCGGCATCGGCACTCTTTCCGATGGCGTGCACCAACTCACCAACTTCCAGCGTCGTTTGGGAATCGGCACGCCGACCGACCCTCCAAGCAACGAAATGTGGATCGACCTTCTGGAGAAACTCAACACTGTGTCCACCCACGCTGAACGAGTTGAAAAAGTAATGAACACGTTCTCCTCCCTACCGCCGGCCGTTCCCGAACACATCGCCCGCGGCTGGCCGACCGTCGGAGCATTCTCGATAGAGATCTCCGGCACTGTCGCTCACACCCACTTCTACGCAATGCATGACGACGACAAGAGTCCACTACACCCGTCAAAGCTCAACATTCGTCGGAGCGAACTCCAAGCCGTGCTGGCGGCCACTCGTAAAAACCATCCCGAACTCGACCGGGTCATAGAAGGATCATGGTTGTACACAACTTCGTCGTACGCTTCACTCTTTCCCGCACAACATGTCACCAATGCCGTGGTCAGGCGAGGTCGTAAAACGTTCCGGCGAATGTCGCACTGGGGGCAGTTCCTCGACCATAGGTGGAACCTCAGGACCGGTCTCGCCGAACAGTTTCGACATCGCGTGGAGAACTGGACTGGAGACGATCCATGTCTTCTTTTCCCGATCGACACGTTGGACGTCACTTCGCCTGTCGCCGTCTTCGACTCGCCCCACCCACAGCCGATCGTTCAATAGTCTTCTCCAGAACGTTCGAGCGGCAACAAACCGAAAGAAGCAATGCGCTTCACCCAGAACTCTGTCTAGCGGAGGCTAGGTTCGCAGCGGGGCGAGCGGCGACGATCGACTACTGCTTGTTGCCGGTCCGTAAGTCGTCATCGCTGCTGGCCTCGTCATCACACGTCATCTCGTGTTTACGTGTCCCGTCAAGGAGTCAAGTATGGAAAATCCGGAACTGAACGCGGCTGCCGCCAGGCTGGGACTCGACGCTGACGGATGGACCGCGAAAGAGCCGCTGCACAACAAGGATTTGACCGCGGGCATCTGGGAATTGACTCGCGGTGATGAACACATCGTGATCAAGCGTCTTGTTCGGCAACGGCAGCCTGGCGGGACGGCATTCACCCAGCATTGGGCTCATCGCACGCAGGAACCGGCTCGTTGGAACTATTGGGCTCGGGAGATGCTTGCGTACAAGAGTGAACTCACGTCCTCGTTTGCCGACGCTGGGCTACGAGCACCGCGATGCTTAGGCGTTGATATCGGAAACGACGACGCAGTCCTTGCGATTGAGTACGTCGACGGCGAACCGGCCGAGCGCTGGGGTATTTCCACCTACGCTGATGCCGCTCGATCGCTTGGTGCAGGGCAAGCCCGTTTCGTAGGCAAGACGCATCAGCATGAGTGGCTTTCAACCGACTTCATTCGGACGTACAGCACCGAGAAACCAGTTCGGTGGGAGCTTCTTGATAGCGATGCAGCGTGGGATCAACCGCTGGTCGCCGAGAACTTTCCCGATTCGTTGCGCGAAGCAGCCGCAATGCTCCACGCAAAACGAGAGGACCTCTACGCGTTGGTCAATGCGTGCCCGCGAACGCTTTGTCACCTCGACTTCTGGACCAAGAACTTGATCCGCGAACGAAATGGCGGCTTCGTGCTGCTCGATTGGGCCTTCCTCGGCGACGGCGCAGTCGGCGAAGACATCGGAAACCTTGTCCCGGATGCAGCCTTCGATCACTTCATCGAATCCGACCAACTTCCAACGCTTCGAGCAGCAGTGCTTTCCTCGTACCTTGACGGACTTCGTTCCGCGGGATGGGACGGAGCCGCTGTTCGAGTCGAAATTGCTATGGCGGCGTCCGCGGTGAAATATGACTGGCTGACCGTCCTAATGCTCGAGAGAGCCTCGGCCGAGGAGCACACTCGATACGGCGGCGTGGACGCAATCGCACCTTCAGAGCTGTACCGGAAGCGGGGAGCTGCGTTGCTTGACAACGCCACGCAAGCGCTTCGTGCACTTCAACTCAGCAACGAAAGCAACTGAAGACAGCGGGTGAACCGTTAGTGTCGCGATGCCGTCACGATGGTGGAGTACCTCGTGTAACGCGTGACGAACGATCCAAACCGATTCTCATGCGCACGGCCGGCCGCGGGCTGAGTTCGTGACCTGGGTCAACCGCTTGATTCATGCCGCATGTACACATGTGGAACTCGTTGCCAAGCAAAGCTGCAGTCGAACTCGAACATTAATATGTGTACAGATTTAATGACGGTCGACGGCACTATGACGGGCGAGCGCGGTTTGCAGCGTCATGACTCAGCTCGTGAGGGCCGCGATCTCGGGACGTCGTCTCACCCACACGAATAGCACAGCCATACCGGTAAGCGCGCTGGTGATAAGTGCATTGCGTGCACCGGCGATCTCAGCCACCTCGCCCAGCAGATACATACCGATCGGGAGCGCGCCGATCGCCATCGACAGCAGACCCAACGCCCGACCGC
>JAYSVF010000153.1:0-9796 GCA_043718695.1 Acidimicrobiia bacterium
GAATGTTCAGGCGACGGGTGGTGCGTGGCTTGGGTTGTCTGATTTGGTGTTGAACACGACTACACCAGCGACTACAACAACTGCTGCCCCCACCACCACAATCCCGGGCACGGTAGGTCTTCTCAAGGTACGGGGAGTCGCCAAGTACGTGAACGGTACGAATAGCCCGTGGCTGAAGGGTTGGTACGGATTTGACCTGGCTCCTAATGCTTTGTTGCCTGGCTTTTTCTCGAGTTTCCCGTTGGGGGAATCGTTGCAAATGTTTACCAACGCGAGCACTCTAAAGCTCAACGTCATTCGGCAATGGGTCCTAGAAGGCGGCCAGGGAATCCTATGGGATGCGCAAGGATACGCATCGGGAATCAGTCCTACTCTTTTAAGCAGCCTTTCGACGATGTTTAGCCAGGCCAATACTAAAAATCAGGCGATCGAGTTGGTCATTTTTACTCACTCGGATATCAACGCCATCGTTGTAACCGGCGGGAAGAAGAACTTCGCGACAGACGCCCTCGCTCGACAGAAGATGCTCGACAATGTGGTGACTCCAATCGTTAACCTTGTCAAAAATGATCCGGCACTGTTCGGATTCGACGTTGTAAACGAAGTGAACGTTGTGGACTACCCAGCTTGGCAAGCGTTCATCCCCGCTGCGGTTGCGAAGATTAAGCTTCTCGCTCCGGGGTCCCAAATAACTGTTTCTTACGCTTGGTACGGTTGCTGCGCTGGATTTGCCCTCTACCAACAGACTGAACTGCAGTGGATCCAGTCGAATACCGCTATCGACTTTTTTGACGTTCATTTGTATGAGCCAGATGCCAATGCCACGCTCGCAGCTAAGCCAGCCTGGTTGACGAAGCCAGTTCTCATCGGCGAATTCGGGCAGCAATACTTTGACGCTAGTGGCAAATTAATTCCTGGTGCGGCTACCGAAACTTCGCAGGGAGTTTTTGCGAGTGTAATTCTGCAGAAGATCAAGGTCGCTGGTTATGCAGGGGCGTTAAGCTGGGGTTACTTTGGAACAACACCTTCAGCGCAAGTAGACCCGAGTGACCAGCCGAGAAGACTGGTTCGACCAGACGGGTCGTTTACTCCGACTGCGGCTGCCCTGCAGAATTTTGGGGCGCAGCTTCCCTAACATAAATTGGAAAGTGCTATCTCAAAGGTTCCTATTGTTCGCGGTACTGGCAGCTCTGACTCGAATCGTCAGGCATCGGTGTCAGCTTCACGAGAGCTTCAGCATCAAAAATCGCCTAAATGCCTTTCACTTTGTGGCTAAGTAAAAATCCCATGTTTGACTGAAAGAGGATTTCATCTGGTGAAACTAGATTTGGTTACGTAGAGTGAATCCATGTTCACTGAGAGTCGTCGGGTCTTCAAGTTTGCGATTGCATCTGTTTTGCTGGCTCTTGGGATTCCAACATTTGCAAGACCTGCCCAAGCGGCGACCCCAGCGGCGAAAATTCCTACATCAATTGTTTGGAGGCTCGGGCCCAATGGTTGCGGCGTGAAGCCCCTTTGCAGCACTTTTGTCGGGTTGGTGGCCGACGCTTCGGGAAGGGTTATCGATTCGTCGTTAACTTCACCTCCTTATCCGGAGTCACTAACCACCCTTATTAAACCCGGGTTTTCAAAAGTTTCCGCCACCTACGCGGGAAACGCGCTTTACGCGCCGTCTTCGGCCACTCGAGAAGTCCGTGTTCCTCAGCCGACTGTTCAAATTATCGGCGGCACGACTGAGGGTGATGGCCCCCTGCACGTCCGAGTTTCTTTGGCCGACCCGGAGACCGGAGCGCCGAGCAGCGGCGAGGTGGCTTTGTCAACAGCCACAGGGCGTGTCGGTGGAGGACTTGTTGTCGGATCATCAGTGTTCTTGGTGAGCGGACTTACGGCCGGGGTGCAGAACGTTACCGTTCGGGCTGCAAACCCCGAGTACCCAACGATCGTTGCATTCGGTAGTGCGAACTTTGAAATTTTACCCAGAGCGGTCACAACAACCAGCGCTCCCACAACCACGAAGCCGAGCACAACAACCACGGTTCCACTGCGTAAGGTCGTGCTGACGTTGTTGGCGACGGCTCCGCTGATTACTTCACCCTCAGGCCCGTACCAAGGACCGTGGGGCAGGTACCTCAATGTTCGGCCTCAAGGCGAAGTGGGGGGAGGGTCATCGGGCAGTGAAGGGGATTTTGAAGTGCTCTGCGGAGGAACCACCCCTCCAGTCATTATCGACAATGGCGCCGCCGACCCATTAGATCGCCCCGTTTGTGTTGCTCGTGGATTTGGCGTGCAGACCGTGGTGGTTCGTGACAAGTTAGGCCGGTTCGCAACCCGAAACCAACAGTGGATAGCAAGTAAGCCAATTCGGCTTCGTGCCATCGCTGGCCAGCCGGTCACCTTCACGCTCAAAGGCCAACCGGCAGACCTTCGTCCTGGCTTCGACTTTCCGAGGGGTACGGAATGTGTTGGCACAACTTGCACTATTCCCCGGCAACCTCGTAACCGTGCCGGCCCCGGGCCAGCAAGCACTTTTTAACTGGACTGACATCAACCAAAACCCTTTCCGATTTGGGACCGTAATCCTCGACGTCGTTCCAGCCGCAACAACCACAACAACCGCGCCGAGCAGAATTGCTACGAAAATTGCGTGGGTGACTGTGCCACGGGGGTGTGGTGTGAAATTCCCTTGTACCGGATATGAAGGAATTGTGGCCGATGCAGCGGGAAAATTGATTTCCGATTCTTTGACGTATCCGCCTGCTGTGAAAACGGTAACTACGGCAATCAAGCCTGGCTTCTCCAAGGTTTCAGCTTCCTACGCCGGAAATGCAACCTATGCGCCGTCTTCGGGCACTCGTGACATTCGCATCCCGCAAGCAGCGATCCAAATCGTGAGTGGAACGACTGAAGGTAATGCGCCGCTGGTAGTCCGTGTTTCTCTGACCGACCCAGAAACGGGGGCGGTGTCATTGATAGCCCTCACGGGTGCGGTGATCGCAAATTCATCGCCGCAGGGCGCAGGAGCTGGCGCCAGTCCGGTGTTTGTCAACGGCGTGGCCACTGTCTCGTTGAATGGGCTCAAAGCAGGGAACTACATAGTGTCTATAGAGGTTTCCGACGTAGTCGGCTTCGGAGTTTCGACCAATTTCACTACTCCAGTGAGAATTTCACCTGCAGGGGTGACCACGACAACATCTTCTCCAACCACAACCGCCCCGGCGACCACCTCAACGCCGCCAACAACCATTGTGCCGACGACAACGACAATTGCGAGTGGGACCAGGATTGCAACCTCAATTGTTTGGTTCGTTCTCAACCGTTGTAGCCCAAAAGCGCCGTGCCTTACCTACGTGGCTGGAGTAGCTGACGCCCGAGGTAACTTAATTGCCAATGAACTGTCGGGGGGCGTCCAGACAGTCGAAACCTCAATCAAGCCTGGGTTTTTAAAGTTTTCAGCCACATATGCCGGAAATGCCGTTTACTCCCCATCATCGGGGACTCGCGAGGTCCGAATTCCGAATGCGGCGATACAAATCGTGACCGGAACGGTTGAAGGTTCTGGCCCGCTTGAAGTCCTCGTTTCGCTTACCGATCCGGAAACCGGTCAGCTCACGAAAGCGGAGGTTACCGTCGCGATAGCGGAAGCTTCGCCGGTTGGTCCTGGACCAGAACTATTCGCAAGCACGCGTTATATTGCCGGGGAGGACCTGTTCAAGTTTCCTGGGCTGAAGGCAGGCACATACATTGTTAGCGTGAAGGTTCTGGACACTGTTGGCTCTGTCCTGTTCTCCAAAATCTTGGTTGCGGCTCGGATCACAGCTCCAGGGGTTACCACGACAACGCCGGCCACAACCACAACCGCTCCCGTGACCACTACGCCGCCGACAACGACACCTGGCAACAGCACCAAATCGATTAGTAGTCCCGCGAACAATTCCGTAGTCGTGGGAACTGCCGTGAAACTACAGATCAATGATGCTTCGAACGTGGCTCGGGTTGATTGGTTCTTGAACGGAATATCTATTGGATCGGATGTGACGCCCGCAGATCCTTTGACCTGGAATGCACAGGGATGGGGTTCGGGGCCGTTCACTCTCAAAGCCGTGGTCGTAGACCGCTCTTGGAAACAAACGACGACGGGCACCGTCAGCTTTTCGATCCGCTAAGAGAAGGGTGTTGGCTGCGAAACCGTAACTGCAGCCAACACGCAACTCGAGGCCACGCGATAGGCAAAGATGAGTGGCGTGGCCAGTCCTGAGTTAGCAGCGTCGGCAGAGTTGCCCCTAAACGAAAGCACTTCTCCGAGGCCGGAGCGGATTGGGCTGTTGGGTGGAACGTTTGATCCGATCCATGTGGCGCATCTTGCGGTAGCAATAGCAGCGAAGCATCAGTTGGGCTTGGACCGGGTGTTGCTCATGGTGGCGAACGTTCCCTGGCAGAAAGCGCAGCAGCGTCACGTTTCCGATGCTGGGGCGCGGATGGCCATGGTGGAGGCTGCGTGTGCGGGGTATCCCGGTCTAGAACCGAGTGATTTAGAGATCAGCAGGGGTGGGAACTCCTATACAGCTGACACGCTTGAGCAGCTTGGCGGGCCGAATCGAGAAATCTTTTTGATCATCGGATCCGATCTCGTTGATGACTTAACCACTTGGAAGCGGTGGGAGGAAATTCCGCCTTTGTGTACCCTGGCGGTGGCACATCGACCGGGGGAGGCGGAACGTGGGGAACTGGCCCCTGGTTGGCGAAGCGTGACCATCCGGGTTCCGGCGCTTGAAATCTCCTCCACCGAGCTCCGAGAAATGGCTTCAGAAGGCCGTCCGATTGATTTCTTGGTCCCGGCGAACGTGATTGACGTGATCGTGAGCAAGAATCTGTACCGCTAATGCTGGTCCCCAGTGTGGTCCGAACGTGAAATGCGTTCTTGTGAAGGAGTCGTTCTGAACACCAAACGTCGTATCGAAGAACTTATTGGAAACCCCGGCCCAATCGCATCAGGGTTGTTGTCCAAAGCCCCAGCGGGCGCCAAGGGTCCAGCGAGAATCGATTCGACCGCAACTATCGCCCAGCTGGCCATTGTTGCTGCGCGTGCCTGCGACGACAAAAAAGCCGATGACGTGATTGTTCTCGATGTGGGCGACACACTTTCCATTACCGACGCGTTTGTGATCGCTAGTGCCTCAAACAACCGTTTGGTGGCCTTCTTGGCTGATGCTGTTGAGGCCGCAGTGAAAGAAGCCGGGGGCCCAGGACCGATTGCTATCGAAGGTCTTGAAGATGCCAATTGGGTACTCATGGACTTCGGTGGCTTCGTGGTGCACTTGTTCTTGGAAGAAACCCGTCGCTTTTACGATCTTGAGCGTCTTTGGGCCGATGTTCCCCGTCTCAGCTGGGCCGAAGCGCTGCCTGAATAACTCTTCGCACTTCGCGTGGTTTCGTTGCTGAGTGCGGTCTATCAGATCGTCTCTCCGGGGGATTTCTGTTTCGGGTCTCAAGCTATACCGTAGGTAGAAAGGCTCGTATCGCCGCTTCCAGTTCGGGAATGCTCGGGGGTTTTAGTAACTCATCGTGGGTGCCGCAGACCCAGGCGACCGTTGCCTGCTTTGGGTCATAGCCAACGGAATAGTCTCGGCGGCGAGTGGGTGTTTCTTCGAAGGTGCGCACCACTAGTGATGGGGCCGCGATGATCTCGGGCAGTGCTTCGGATCGCACAACACGCTCGTTGAGCTCGTAGATGTCAACGTACCCTAAACGTCTCAGAGCTTGTGCTCCCTCGCTGTCCCACGCGGCCCGTCGACGCCATCCAACCACGGCGCCTCGTAGCCATTGCGAGAAAGGGAGAGTGTCACGAGTCAAAAAGCTAAACCTGATGTTTGCGAGCTGCGAACGCCAGTCCATCGTGGTTTTGACGGGGGAAAATGCATCGAGCAAGGTAAGTGAACGTACTGATTTTCCTGCTGCTTGAAGCTTTTGGGCAACGTGTATTGCCACGATGCCACCATCGGAATAGCCACCTATTTCAAACTCTTGATCGCCGGTTGCCAGTAATGCCGAAACATATCGATTTACCATTGCGGTCAAAGAACGATCAGGTTGGTTTCCGGGTTCAACACCAACCGCTTGCACCCCTACAATATCGACCACGTCACGAAGTGCTTTGGCAAGATTGCGGTACCGCAACACGTTTCCCCCGGCTCCGTGGACCAGGTAGAGCCGTCGGTTTACGGTACTCAACTGGAATCGAACCAGAGGATTGAACTCCTTGTCGGGTGTATCGAGGTGGCTTTGCACCACAGCGGTTAGCTGGCGGGGGGTTGGGGCACAAAGCAGTTCCCTGATTGGAAGCGCAGCCCCAGTTCGAGCCTCAATTCGGGCAAGCAACGCAACGGCGAACATCGAATGGCCACCAACGGCGAAAAAATCAGTGTGCTTATGAACCGACACCTCCTCGGCGCTCGTTCCCGTTACTCTTTTTCCATCGGTCGGGTGTTCGAGGTTTTCCTCGCTGAGAGTCTGTAGCTCACGGTCTAAGAAGATTTGAGAGTCGATGGCCAATCCGAGTACTTCAGCAAAATCCCAGATCATCGCTGCGACCGGGTTTGCTTGAAACTCGTCACCGGGAAGGTCTTGAAACGATGTTGTAGTCGACATCTCAGGGATGGTTTCCCTCGCCGCGGGATACAGTGCGACAAGAACTTCATCGCGAACTCGCACGCGATCAATCTTGCTGGATGCGTTTACCGGAAGCTCGGGGACAAACACGATTTGTGATGGAATCATCACCTCGGGAAGTAACCCTTTGAGGTGAGTTCGGAGTTCGTTGACTTCGACCGGGTCTTGCTCGTCGCGAGCGCGGTTAAGCACTACCAGTGCAAGGAGTTCGCCAGAACCGTTGCGTTCTCGCACGCACACAACCGAACGCTGCACGTAAAGGTGAGAATCCAGTGCTGCTTCAATTTCACCCAACTCAATGCGATGTCCGCGGATCTTTACCTGCTCGTCGGTTCGTCCGTGAAAGTCGAGTGTTCCGTCGGCGTTCCGAGACACAAGATCGCCGGTACGGTAACTGTGCACGGGCACCGGTGAGTCTTGGAAAGACCGAGAAGTGAACCGTTCGGCGCTAAGCGCTTCCCGGTTTACGTAACCCGAAGCAACGAACGGTCCTCCGAGTACAAGTTCACCCTGTGCACCTATCTCGCTGATTTCTTCCCCGGCACTATCGACAATGGCAGCGGAGATACCAAAGAGCGGATTGCCGATGCCGACAACTGGGCTTGGCAAATGGCTGGTTACTTCGTGGGTGAACGCCCACACGGTGGCCTCAGTGGGGCCGTAGGCATTAGTGATTCGTTCAATCCCGGCGTCGAGAAGGTGCTTAGCCAGGGTGCGGGTTAAGGCTTCGCCCCCAATCACTACGTGCTTTAAGTGGGCCAGGGCGGCTCGGTCGCAGGGGTCTGCGAGCAGCAGTGTCGCACGCGTTGGAGTGCACTGCAGGTGGCTAATGTCGTGCTTGCGAATCAGATTTCCAAGACCCGTCCCACCATGGAGTGCATCGGTCTTGCTGGCGATGACCAATGTTCCTCCGTGATGAAGAGGCCAAAATAACTCAGCTACCGAGGCATCGAAGCTAAGCGCCGAGAGCAACAGACTGGTATGCCTCCGTGTGCCCATGAGCCGGTCCCACGCGTGCATCAGTGCATCGAGGTTGGCGTGCGTTATCTCGACTCCCTTTGGCCGGCCCGTTGAGCCAGAAGTAAAGATGATGTACGCCGTATCGGAAAGGGTTTCCTCCCGTACTTGCGGTGATGGTTCTGGTGCAGTTTCTGGCTTTGATTCTGAACGCTCTCCATCCGAGAAACCTGTCGTTGCGAACATTGGCGACTCGCCACAATTGAGATCCAAGCCCCCGCACAACTCGTTCAAAGCGAGACGCTCGATGCCAAGGCCGTCAAACACTGAAGGACACAGAGTTGCGGTGACAAGGAAGGAAAGGCCAGCATCTTCGGCCATCGACGTAAGGCGGCGCGCGGGCTGTGAATCGCTAAGCGGGACGTAGGCGGCACCGCAGGCATGTAGCGCCAGAATCAGACAAATGCTGGCAGTGTTGGGCTCAAGTGAAATTCCCACACGGTCGCCGCGTGCGACACCTCGAAGCACCAAATTGTCTGCGAGGTGAGTCACCGTTTTTGCGAGCTCTTGATACGTGAGTGACTGAGTCCCATCGATCACGGCAACTGAACCAGGCCGTGTGACTCCATGCTCGGAGATGGTTCGAAACACGGTTCCTGGAAACCCGCTCCGAACGACTTCTTGTGGAGCGGTACCGAGGGGCCGCCGCTCCAATACCGGTAATCGTTTGAACGACCCATCGAGTGCTGAAGTCGAGGATGTTTTGCGTCCGGCGCGCGAAAAGGGAAAAACTTCGGAAGTGTTTAGCGCCACCGTCGTTGTATCGGCACTTGAGATCCCCACATTGAGCCAACGGAGGAACTTCTTCACGAGACAATTTTCCCGCATCCTCTGGTTTACGCATGGGCCGTTTGGCCCAACAATTACGTTTTCAAGAGAGAAAACAAGCCGATCAGGAAGAAACAGCTAGTTGAAACTAAGGGGATTCGCCGAACAAGGCCTCCCGGAATCGAAACCGCTTTCGAGGTCGCTTTCGAAGTTGCTGAACCATCGCTGGTGGCGCCGCGGCCTTCTGAACGGAGTGGATTTCCGTGGGAACGAAACGGTTTTTCAACTAGCTGGTAGGAAAGCTCGGCAGCGAGAAAACTGAGAACAATCCAAGCCAACGTCCTTACCGGTCGTGGTTGACTCATGAACAAATGTGCGAGTGGAAAGTGCCAGAGGTACAGCGAATAGCTTCTCGAGCCAACGTACTGGGCCGGTCTGCTTTTCAGCACCGCCGACACCACTCCTGTCCGATCGAGGGTGAGAAGCCCGAGCAGCCCGGCAGTGACGAGCCCCAGCAGAGCCAGGCCGACAGGAAACATTGAACGGGCGTTCCAACTTGACCATCGAAGCGTAGGGAGTAGCAAGAGCCCAGCGGCTAGGAACACAATGTCAGTGGCTTTGATCTGGAGCTTGCGAAAAGAGCTGGTGCTAGGGGAGCCGAGGGAGCCGAGAGAGTCTGGGCACGAGGCACTATCGCCTAAAGGGTGAAGAAATGCTGCCAGCAAGACCCCAAAGCCCAGCGGGGCCAACCGGGCGAGAGTGAAGAAATACTGCTCGTTAGGCTCGCTGTTGGGGAGAGGAAGGGCGCTCACCGCGATGCAGAGCCCGCCAAGAACGTAGGCCGCAGTTTGTGCATGTCGACGGAACGCAGCAAGGAGTAGCGGTATGCACACATAGAACTGCTCCTCAATGGAGAGGCTCCAGGTGTGAAGAAGCGGCCGGGCTATTCCGGATTCGTCGGGATGGAGAAGTGTGAACCAGTTCGCTAAACCCGCCAACGCCGTGAAACCATTCGCAACATTGCGATCCGGTCGCCCCAAGACTGGATTGAGGAGTTGTGACAACCCAATCACCGCGATGATCATCACGGCTAAAGCGGGAAACAAACGCCAAAATCGGCCGACGTAGAAACCCTTCATGAGGTCTTTTGTGCCGGAGGTTGATGTGGCGAACTGATGAAGCAGCCGACGAACAATCACGAACCCCGAAATGGTGAAGAACACATCAACGCCAATCGAACCGGCAGGAAAACCAAGATCGAAGTGGTAAATCATGACCAAGATGACCGCAACCCCACGAAGCCCATCGATGGCAGCGATCCGTCTCATGAGTCGAAACTACTGGG
>JAYSVF010000154.1:0-24510 GCA_043718695.1 Acidimicrobiia bacterium
CACCAATCAGACCCGCACCACGGACAAAACGATCACCACGACCACGACCACCACGACCACGACCACCACGACCACGACCACCACGACCACGACCACCACGACCACGACCACCACGACCACGACCACCACGACCACGATCACCACGATGACCACGACCACGACCACGGCCACGACCACCACGATCACGACGATCACGACAACACGATCATCACGATCATGAACCAACGGAATCAGCTCATCCCCACCCCGAAGATGACCGCTTCATCGTTACCAGCCATTCTCACGGTGGCTGGTCCCATGATCATGTATTACCGGCGCCTGGTGCGGTTGTTCGTCGTCGCGAGCTTGTCATGATGGGATTGGCCGGCGGACTTGTGCCCAGTCCCTCGGCGCTCGTTGTATTGCTTGGGGCTATCGCCGTGGGGCGTGTTCCATTTGGAATAGCGCTTGTCGTCGCCTATGGAATCGGGTTAGCCGCAACCCTCGTGGGCGCCGGTCTTGCCATGGTTCATTTTGAACGCGGCCTACGGAGTTGGTCGTCAAGGCTTAGTTCGACCATGGGAATAAGAATCAACGCTGCGGCCACCGCCCTACCGCTCGTATCGGGTTTCGCTATTACCGCCGCTGGAGTTCTCCTCCTCGCCCGATCAATTGGCCAACTCTAGAGACAGACAGATCCAAAGACTTGCGGTCCTGAAACGCCCTCCTTCGTAACCCGAGCGGGCGGTTCTCTCAAACCGACCGGCAAGCTGGATCGGAAGCGCCCTTCAGCAAACCCTAGGACACGGTCTCGATGATTTTTCGAACGTGGGGCCACGCGGCGATGAAGCCAGCGTGAAGTGAGAGTTGTTCTACTTCGTTGAGTGGCAGCCATGCAACGTCATCGGTTTCGAAGTTCATTGAAGCGCCGAACTTTTCCTTTACCCCAATCACGACCGTTGTGTAGGTCCAATCGGTAGCAGGAACAAACGCGTACTCACCAAGCACCCAATGATCCGCAGGAACTTGGCCAACTTCCTCTGAAGCCTCCCGCAATCCACCTTCATAAGCTGTTTCGCCTTCATCGAGGGCTCCACCAGCGCACGACCAGGTGCCCCCTTCGTGGCTCATTGCGGAGCGTTTCTGCAGCAAGACCAACGGTTCGGATTCGGTATCCGCCTGGCGTTGCACAAACACCGCTCCCGCCGCCCCGAAGATCCCCCAACGAACGTGGCCATCAGAACACCGGAGAAATCCGTCGCCGGATCGTCGTTTTGTCATACCCCAGCATTGCGCAACTTTTTGCTTCCATGACTCCACTCGGAGGAGCTTTCGCAATTTCGTGGCCCATTTGTCGCCGCGTGACTCACGCTCATCGGTCTGTTTGTTGCAAATCAGGTAGATCGCACAGTCATCTATTGCCTCCCTCGATCCACCTCAGTAACTCATGCCCGAGACTCGCAGTGAGCCAAGCCGCCGCGGCTGGTCGAAGGAAATCTCAGAAGTTTCCAATCCGGTTTGCGTTGGGCATCGAAGAACTTCTGTAACCACGCAGAAGCCGCACTCACCGCCAGCGGCTCGCTGAGCGAAACCGTTTCTTCTAAACCCGCTCCCTCCCAATATCCGGCTGATCGAAACGAACAGTCATCGAAAGGAAATCATGAACACCACCAACACGCAAAACCTCGAAGCTGCCTCCACCTACTCACCAAACCGTTCCGCCCGTCGCGCCAAGTCCTTTGCTGCTACCGCAATTGCTGCTGCCCTCGTCGGATCTTCGTTTCTCGGTGCTTCAACAGCCAGTGCCGCAACCAAGACCGCGAAGGCACCAGTCGCTGCTCAGGCCGACGCTCTAAAGGTTGGAATCCCCGCAACCGGTAAGGGCAGCCTCAAGGGCATGGCTCAAGACCCCGCTGCTACCGCCGCCTCGAACAACCCCCAACTCACCACCTTGGTTGCCGCAGTGAAGGCAGCTGGTCTGGTTGACACCCTCAATGGCCCCGGCCCGTTCACGATCTTCGCACCAGCCAACTCAGCCTTCGCAAAGCTTCCCTCCGGCACGGTTGAGACCCTAGTAAAGAAAGAGAACATTCCGACCCTCAGTTCGATTCTGACCTACCACGTGATTGGCGGAAAGAAGCTTTCAAGCAAGGATCTTGCCAAAATGAGCTCACTCACCACCGTGAATGGCGAAACACTAAAGGTAAAGACAAGTGGCAAGAAGATCACGATTAACGGCTCAACCAAGGTGGTACTCGCCGATGTTCAGGTCGCCAACGGCACCGTGTTCATCGTCGACTCGGTGCTCATGCCTGCTAAGCCTGCGCCGGCCGCTGTTGCCGCAACCCCGATTGCAACCGAGGCTGATGCTGCCTCAGTGGGTGTACCTGCAACCGGTAAAGGAAGCCTCGCTGGTATGGCTCAAGATCCTGCGGCCACAGCAGCATCAAACAACCCTGCCCTCACCACCTTGGTTGCCGCAGTAAAAGCTGCGGGACTCGTCGACACCCTGAATGGCCCCGGCCCATTCACGATCTTTGCCCCAATCAACTCGGCCTTCGACAAGCTGCCTGCAGGTACGGTTGAAACCTTGGTAAAGCCTGAAAACAAAGACAAGCTCACCTCGATCCTCACCTACCACGTGATTGCTGGCAAGAAACTCTCAAGTGCTGATTTGGCCAAGATGGCTTCGCTGACGACGATCAACGGCAAGGAACTAAAGATCGCCGTAAGTGGCAAGACGGTCACAATTAACGGTCAAGTAAAGACCGTGCTGGCCGACGTACAGGTTGCAAACGGAACGGTATTCCTCATCGATAGCGTTCTCCTTCCGTAACCTCCGAGTGGGTTTGCCGCTTCGCTGATCGAGTGCGAACGATCTACCGAGGGCCCCACAAAGTCTCCACGTACTTCCCAATGCGAGGGATGTCTCATCCGGATTATCGGGTGAGGCATCCCTTTTGCGTTGCGTTGTGCTGGACTCTTCGCAAGCTTTGTAACAGGCTCTATAACGAGCTTGAAAAGAATCCCCGAACAAATCCAATCCAGGAGGTGAGTGGCATCGAAGAACAAGTGATGGGAACAGAACTAACCACATTGAGCGATGTTGCCCTGGTGGCAGCAATTGCTGCAGGAAACGAACAGGCCCTGAGCGAGGCGTTTCGGCGTCACGCCACTTCGGTCTCTGGGCTCGCTCGGCGTATCTTGGCCGACGAAACCCAAGCTGAAGACGTTTGCCAAGACGTATTCGTGAAACTGTGGCGGGAGCCAAACCGCTTCGACGCAACACGCGGCTCGTTACAGACCTTGCTCCTCACTCAAGCTCACGGACGAGCGGTCGACATAATCCGTTCACATTCGGCTAGAGCGCAGCGGGAGGAAAAAGTATCGCGTGAACACGATCCGTTTGCCCCTGATGTAGATGCCGAAATGATGAGCCTCATTGACGTGCAACGGGTTGCCTCGGCGATGAGCCAAATCTCGGCACCGGAACGCGAAGCCATTGAACTGGCGTATTTCCAAGGGCACACCTACCGTCAAGTGGCCGCACTGCTTAATGTGCCTGAAGGAACGATAAAGACCAGGATCCGCTCCGGCCTGCGTCGACTTCACGTTCTCCTCACCGGCGACGACACAGCGACCATCGCCCCACCACCCACCGCCTTTCCGCCCACCGCACCGCCCGCAACCCAACCGCTACCCACCGCACTGCCCACGACCCCGCCGGCCTCGCCGATGCAAAACCAGGGATAACGCCATGAGCAACCACAATCCAAATCCCTCCGACGAAGAACGTTACGTGGACTTATCATCTTTCGCGAGCGTGCATGAACACGTGGCCGAGCTACTTGGCGTCTACGCAATCCATGCCGTCACCGAATCTGAAGTTGAGCTGGTCGAGCTCCATCTTGAGCATTGCGAGAACTGCCAAAGCGAACTTGGGCAACACTTCGCCACAGCCGCACGGTTGGGTGCCGCATCAGTTATGCCCGTGGCCCCTCGGGTATGGGACAACGTTTTGAGTGAAATCCGTACGGCATCAACAACAGCTGCTGCGCCAACGCCGGTGCCCAGTCCAACCGTCGCTCTTCTGCAAACCCAAGGTGTCTCGAATCCGTCGGGGTCCAAGGTGGTAGCCGCAATCTCAGCTACCCAATCTGGTCCAACCTCAAGCAATCAATGGAGCGAGCATTCGACGAGCAACTCGGCCGACAATTCGATCAGTAACTCGACCTTTAACCCAACCACTAACCCGGCCAGCAATGTTGTCGATTTTGCTGCAGCGAGCAAGAGGCTTAACGGTCGACGCACGTGGCGGGTTGCGATCGCCGCAGCTGTAGCTAGTGCCGCAATAACGGTGCCAATCGTTTCGAGCCTCAGTGGTTCTTCACCTTCGCTTGCGGCCATCGCCAAACAGGTTGCTGCTCAACCCTCAAGCCGATTGCTGACCTTGAAATCCGCCGCCGGAGCTGAACTAGCAAACGTTGTTGTCGGCAAGGACGGGCAGGGTTATCTTCAAAGTGATTCGCTCCCGAAACTGTCAGCAGGGAAGGCGTATCAAATGTGGGCGGTGACGGAAACCGGACCAGTTTCTCTGGGAATGCTCGGCGCCGATCCCAGCGTCCAAGCGTTTGCTACTCCTGAAACTTACGCGGCCCTCGCGATCTCCGTCGAAGAGTCCAAGGGTGCAACTGCCCCGACCCCACCCATAGCCTCCGCTGCCGTTTAGGATCCTCTCTGCCGCAACAGAGCATGACAGAATGTTGGATTGGAAACGGGTTGTTCGTTCACTTGCCGGTCCAGTTTGGTGAGCGTTTTTCCGCGAAAGCCCTTGGGACCTCTTTTGCATCGTCGCTTCGTTGCCATGTGGCGAAGGCCGGGTAACCGGATTGATTGCGCATTGCCTCGGCAACCCCCGGTTCATCAAGCCCACGCATCACCGATTCTTTCGACGCCCGAATCGACAAAGGTGAAGCCTTGAGGATCTCGGTGCAGAAACGCGAAACGCACGACATCAATTCGGCGCCAGGAACCACCTCGTTCACAAAACCGAGTCTCAAACCTTCAGCGGCACTTACTCGCTTCGACGTAAGAATAATGCCCATCGCCTGTTTTAATCCGATTTGACGAGCCAGCCGATGAACGCCACCACCAAGGGCGACGGCACCAACGAGGGGTTCTGGTAGGCCGAAGCTGGCGGATTCGCTGGCGATGATGATGTCGCAAGCCAGCGCGACTTCGAATCCACCGCCTAGCGCCACACCGTTCACCGCAGCAATAATTGGCTTAGGACAATCGAAGCGTTCTATGAGCCCGGCGTAACCATTCTTCGGATACCCACGATGCCCTCCCGCTACGGCGGCCTTCAGATCTGAACCGGCGCAGAACGCGCGATCGCCGGCCCCAGTAACCACACAAATGAATTGTTCGGCATCAGCAGCGAAACCATCAAACGCTTCCTGAAGTTCCGCGTGCATTGCGGGGTTAAGGGCATTCATTACTTCCGGCCGGTTCAGCGTGATGGTCGTGACCCGATCGGTCGTTGCAACGGTAATGAACTCCATGACACCACGTTAGAGGTCAACCAGCAGAGGTTCGCTATTCGGATTCTCAAAACGAAATGATCCCCGACGCTGATTTGTAAGTCAGAGGTTGGCAAGCTCGGTGTAATTCAAGCGGGGCATTGACTGACGCCTACATCTGTTGTCGTGAAACGAATCTGACTCTTTTGGGTGTTGTCCGAAAGCTCCGGGTTGGAGTGGTTTCGATCAGGACCCGCACCGGTGCGCCGTCAACGGAACGAAGCTGATACTCAGGGATGGCCACGAGCCGAGCTACTTGCCGCGCGATGCCGTGCTCCAGCGCCCGACGGCTTTGTTGTTGATCCACCCAAACAGCACGAAGACAAACACGCCCATCAGGCACGACAGAATCACTGCGGCCAGAAGGCTTTCGCCCTGCAATTGGCTGGCGTATCGCTTCAATAACTGACCAATGCCGATATCGCCTTGGGCGAAAAAGAAGTCGCCGACAATCGCACCGATAACCGACAAGCCTGCCGAGATCCGCAGGCCAGCGAAAATTGCTGGGAGGGCTGCGGGGAACATTACTTTGCGGAGCCGTGTCAAACGCCCGGCGTTATGAAGGGTAAGTACGTCATGCATTCCTTGGTCGGCAGACGTAAGTCCAAACAGTGTGTTCAACACGATGGGGAACAACGAGATAAGTGCGGCAACAAAGACCCGTGAGTTGAATCCATACCCAAACCAAAAACCAATAAGCGGCGTGATGGCCAAAATTGGCGTGGCCTGAAGCATCACTTGATACGGAAACACAGCACGTTCGATCAATCTCGATTGGCTCATGAGTACCGCAAGGGCAAAACCCAAAAGGATCGCGATAGTCAAGCCAACGACGGCCACTTTGCTGGAAACCAAGATGGCACTCTTCATTTCGGCAAAAACCTCAGGATCGGCGAAACCGTTTTTCCAAACCAGGTGGGGAGGTTCAAGCAAAAACCGGCGTTTCTTGTCAAGAATCCCGTAGCTAATGAAGTACCAAATGCCAATGGTAAAAATGCCGAGCACGATTGGGGGTCCAACTACTGCGGCGAAACTTTCCCGTTTACCGCTTTGGCCTGGCGGAGCATCATTGGGGAGCTTTGCAACCTCTGGTTCCCCAGCGCGGTTAGAAGAAATACTGTGGGCAGTGTCGAGTGAATCCATGACCTTGTTCATGTGTGTGCTCCTCGGAGCGACTGGTTAATGCGACCGGAAAGCTCCGCAAATCCGGGATCGAACCGAAGCTCTGGTTCTCTCGGGTACGAAAACGGGATGTCATAGGAAGCAACAATTCTCCCGGGTCTTGCCGACATGACGAGCACTTTGGTGGATAGGAACACGGCTTCGCTGATCGAGTGAGTAATGAACAACCCGGCGAACTGCTCCTGCTGAAACAACCGCAATGTCTCTTCGTTAAGATGTTCTCGAGTGATTTCGTCAACAGCACCAAAGGGTTCGTCGAAGAGAAACAGCGGTGGCTTCAAGGTAAGGGTTCGAGCGAGTGAAGCCCGCATCTTCATCCCGCCCGAGAGTGACTTTGGATAATGGTTTTCGAATCCTTTTAGCCCCACCACCTCAATGGCCGCTTGAACTATGGCCTCTCGCCCTGCCTTCGGAGTTTTGTGAAGCTCAAGGAGGAGCTCGACGTTGCGTTTCACCGTCCGCCACGGAAACAGCGTTGCATCTTGAAAGACGTAACCAATGTTTTCTCGATCTACCTTTACTTCGCCCGAGGTTTGTTTGAGTAAGCCCGAAGCGATCCTGAGCAACGTGGACTTTCCGCAACCCGAGGGGCCCACGATAGTAACGAATTCACCCTTGGCAACATCGAACGAGACGTTGTCAATCGCCTTTGTGCCGTCGGGAAACTGCATCGAGAGGTTCTGAAACGAAACGGTCGGTGCGTTTTCGCTCGGGGCCATAGTCACTCCTGGTTGATCGGTCTTCATACGCTAGGTGTTCGATTTGTGCGCTGACGTTCAGAAATTATGGCTTTCCGAAGACAAGAATGTTTCGAATCGAAAAATTGTTGGGTTTAGGGCTTCAAGACGCAACGGCGGTTGGTGAACTGCCCTACCTTGGACTTCACGCCCTACATTGATACCATCAATGCCGCTGGTCACATCAAACCGGAGTCGCTACTCACCTGGGTCTCAGGTTGTGCAGCAACCAAATCTACGAAGGAGAATTCATGCGGAAAAGAACGTCCGTTGTCGTTGGCGGAGCTTTGGTTGCCGTCGCCGCTCTGTCGCCGCTTATGGCAGAAGCTGCCACCAAGAAGGTCGCGACGAAGGCTGCCACTGGTTCGCTCAAGGGCATTTGCCCAGCAAACATCGTCATTCAGACTGACTGGTTCCCTGAAGCAGAACACGGAGCCCTCTATGAAATGATTGGTGCTGATTACAAGATCGACACCAAGAAGAAGACGGTTTCGGGAAGCCTTGTGGCCAAGGGTAAGAAGACCGGCGTGAACATCGAAGTACGCACCGGTGGCCCGGCCATTGGATTCTCTAGCCCTGCCGCGGTTATGGCTACCGATTCCAGCATCACGATTGGTTATGACAACACGGGCTCAGTCGCTACGTGGAACAAGTTGCCCATGATCCAGGTCCTTGCCCCGCTTGAAAAGAACCCGCAGATGGTCATGTGGGATCCCGCCACGTATCCAAATGTGAAATCCATTGCCGATCTCGCCAAGGCAGGCGTATCGATCAACGTGTTTGCCAAAGCGGTAATGTCAAGCTTCGTCGCTGATGGCATCGTCCCCGACAAGTTGGTTGATCCTTCCTATGACGGTTCGCCAGCCCGATTTATTGCCGCCGGTGGCAAAATGGCTCAGCAAGGGTTTGCTTCGGCTGAGCCTTACTCCTACAAGAACGAGTTCAAGGAATGGAGCAAAGATGTTGCCTTCCAGTTGTTCTTCGATGCTGGGTACCAGGATTACTCCCAGACACTTGCTATTCGCCCAAGTGACCTCACCAAGCTTCGCCCTTGCTTGAAGAAGTTTGTGCCAATCGCTCAGCAAGCCCAGGTTGATTTCCTCGGAGCTCCGGGCCGCGCCAACGCAATGATCATTGATGCTGTTACGCAGTACAAAGACTCATGGGTCTACAGCCAAGGCATGGCTGATTTCTCGGTAGCTCAGCAGAAGAAACTCGGACTGGTTTCGAATGGTCCTGACAAGACGCTTGGAAACTTCGATGTTCCACGTGTGCAGAAGTTCATTGACCAGATGGTTAAGAGTGGTGACTTCAAGGACATCCCTGCGGGCTTCAAGGCTTCACAGTTGGTGACCAACGAGTTCATCGACACAAAGATTGGCCTCAAGTAGGTCGTGATCTAGCAACTGTTGCTCGGCGTCTCGTCGGCCGATTGTGCTGATGAAACACTAAAAAAATTGATGGGCCGGTGCACGGAGTTTCGTGCACCGGCCCCTTTGCTTTGTCGGACCTGTTGGATCTGTTGGACCTGTTTGCTGAGGGCTACCGGTGGCCGGGTGCGAGGTAGAACCAAACGGGGTGCGGCACTCCTGAGGCTTTCACAACTTGTCGGGCGGCGAGGATGGTTTTGCCGGCTTCGGTCTGTTCGAAGAACCATGCTTCGGTTTGGCGTCCGCCAGGTGCTCCCGATTCGGCGCCGGTGACCACGGGTCCATTGGCGAGTTCGAGTGCTGCTTCTTCATAGTAAGCGCGAATATCATGTACCACCTGCATGAGGCGGGGCCCGGCCAACGTTGTTTGCGTCCAATCGTCGCCATTCGCAATGCCATGAATGACTGCAAGCGCATCGGGGACTTCATCGGCAGTGATTACTCGCCCGATCGAACTCACGCCACGCTTGGCCACCACGCGATCGTAGGCTTTGCGAATACCGCGGGCTTCGTCGACGGCTGGCGGGAGCAAAGGATCAAACCGCGGTGGAATGGTGCAGGCTAGAGGGGACTCGTTAGACAGAATCGTTTCGGGATGGTCGACGAGAACGGGGCCGCTCGGTTCGTTCAGCAATGCAAACGCGCGTGCCAATACGTCATGTTGGAATGCTGGATCGGCTGGTTTTCCGAGCGGACGACCGAGGGGGAATTCGCAATGCAGCGCACGCGGTGGATGGATTCGTTCGGTGACGTTGCGGATGGAGGAGAGCACAATCGTGGCCAAGCCGGCTGCTTCGAAAACGTGGGCGAGCGTACTCACGGTACGCGTACAGAGGGGTCAAACCGGGGTGAGGATTACTACGTCGACGCCATCGGCCAACATTTCCGCGGCGGCGGCAGGACCAGAATCTAACCGGAGCGTAGCGACGTCATCTGGTTGATTCCCGGCGAAAGAATAGTGTTTGTGGGCCACCGCCCCGATGGTTCCGTTGGCTGCCAGTTCTTCTAGACGATCGATTGGATAGACAACATTGAGGTCGATGGCCAACCCGCTGCGATCAAAGTTTTGGCTCCAATGCCCGAGGATCAGCTCTCGTTCGGCTCGATCGATCATTCGGTAACTGGTATCGCCTCCGCCAAAGCGCTTGTCGTTCACCCCATGAAGCGCAGCTGAGGTAACGATGGCCACCGTCGACTGATTGAGCGGCTTCGGAACGGTCCAGGCAGTCGTCGTAAATTCCGGCACCGGCGACTTGGCCGCGAAGGCTCTCATCCCATCATCAGCAGACATAGTTTCCTCTCAACCGGAATCCCGGCGTGTTTTGCGATTCGCGAGCGTCGACGTTGAACCAGCCCTGCCTTGAAACAGCTACAAGCCGTTGACGACTACTTCGGCTCGGTAACCGTCGGGATCGGTGAAGGCGAAGAATCGCTGCTGTCCAAACACTCGAACATCTCCGGTCGATGCGCCCTCGCTGACGAGTGTCTTCAACAGTTCGTCGAATGCTGCAGGGTCGGTCGCAAGAAATGATGCGTGATCAAAACGTGCCGTGCCGTAGAAAACTGCGGCGGGCGGGGTCAGCAAATCTGGCGCGGCGGGTAGAGCCACTTCGGTTGCTTGCAGTGTGGTGCCGTTAGGGAGCGGGATCAGCACGATTTTGCGTCCATCGCCGCCGGTCAAAGGAAAGCCGGGGAGCGGATCGAGACCAAAGATGCGCTGGTAAAACGCGGCCAAGCGATCGACGTCGGCCGAAGCTGTAGATACGTGATCAAAACCGCTAACTAATGGTGTGCTCATGGGTATGCCGATCGGGGTTTGTGCGTGGATGTTCGACGGTTTCAATCCTTCAACCTTGGAGTGCCGAGACCATCAAACTGTGAGTTCCTGCATCTTGCCAAGGGAACAACGCAAAAGCCATTCGAATGCTGGCAGTTTGCGAGTGTGATTTTGGCTCAACCTAGGCCAATCGACTTTGAAGTCGCCGCCCCAAGAGGACCGATACCGTTGCCGCGACCACGATTGCGAGAGAGGGGGCAAGAACCGACCATGGAGCCCGTTCGGCGTACGGCTGGGATGAAGCGAGAAGCGCACCCCATTCCATCGACGGGGGCGGCATTCCCACACCGAGGAATGACAGTGAAGAGACTGCAACGATGGAATGGCTAACTCTCGCCGCGCTCAACGCTAACAACTGACCGGCAAGATTGGGGAGGATATGTCGAACCAACAGCCGAATCGGCGATGCCCCGCCCGCCCTTGCAGCCTCAGCAAATTGCGTGCTCGAAAGCGACAGAACCAACTGGCTGGTAAGGCGAAAATAGGGAGTCCACCCAAGGCCAACCAACACGGCAACCACGGCAAGCCGGCCGGGCCCTACCGCCGACATGACCATTAGGGCCACCATGAAGGTAGGTAGGCAAACGACGATATCGGATACCGAAAGCGCAGCAATCCTTCTCCGAGGCCCAAGCCCCGTGCACAAACCGAGCACGATTCCGATCGTGGCTGCCAGAAGTACACATACGATCGACAAAACTATTGTCCCCGTTGTGCCCTTAATGATCGTTGACGCTACGTCTCGGCCGAACTGATCCGTTCCGAAGATATGCCTTAGCGACGGCTGACGAAATCGGTTAGCAAGATTGGTTTCCGAACCCTTCGTTGGAATCACCGTACAGAGGGCCAACACTCCAACGAGAAACGCAAGCACAACAACGTCCCGATTGCAACGGAATCGCCAGCTCTTGCCCCGTGCCCCGATTGTTCGGTTAACGGATCCGGGGATCGGCATAGCGAGTTCCAATATCCATAAGTGTGCTGATTATCAACGAAAAGCCCACAGCCAACGTCAGCGTTGCTTGAACGACCGGCACATCACTGTTGCGCACCCCGTCGACCAGCATGCGTCCGATCCCGGGAAGAGAGAACAGGGTTTCAACCAACACGGCACCGCTGAGTAGCCCAGTCAGCATCACCCCACTCAACGCAATCGCGCCGTGGCGGGATACGGCAAAAGCGTGGATCAGAACTCGTGCATTGGACAAGCCTTTGGCCCGTGCCGTTCGAACAAAACTAGCCCGCAACGCTTCAACCATTTCGGAACGAACCACCTCCCCAATTGTGGCGAGCGGGCCGATCATCAACACTATGACGGGCAAAACTGCTGAATGCCAACCTTCCCAACCCCCGGTTGGGAGAACCCGAAGCCAAACGCCAAAAACCAAAACACAGAGGGGACCGAGCACGTGCGGAGGAAACGAAGACCCAAGTATGCAGACGGTGCGAGCAGCGCGCCCGAACCCACGCTTCGATGATGCTGCTACAACCCCGCAGACACACCCGAGACCTACGGCCAGGGCCATAGTGATGAGCACCAGCGTGAGGGATACGCCAAACGCACGAACGGCCGGAGGCCAGGCCGGGAGCCGAGAAACATAGGACAGGCCAAAGTCTCCACGTATTGCTCGCCCGGCGAAGTTCAGCATTCGCCCAGCAACATGTTGATCCAACCCGAATTCCGATCGCAGTGAACTCAGGGCCACCGGATCGGGGTTTGGATCAGAAAATCGCGCCCGCAGGGTCGCTTCCGCAGGATCGATCCCTGTGAGGTTCGGAACAAAGAACACCCCGGCCAACACCACCAGCATGGCGATGGGAAGTGTGGCCGAGAGTCTTCGAAACATCTACGGTTCGAGCTTCAACTCTGGGGTAATCAGTCGCTGTTCAAGTGGATCGGGAACAAACCCGCGAAGCTTTTTCGTAAGACCAATTCTTGCCTTGTCGTGAAGGATCGGCACTCCAACCGAATCAACATCGAGGCTTTGCGCAGCGAGCGCAAAAATACGTTCACGGGAACTGCGAGTTGATGCACCCGCCAAGCCATTGACCAATGTATCGAATCGGGTCTCACAAAACCGATTCAGGTTGTAGGAGCCAGCGCAGGCAAAATCGGAAAGCAAGAAGGCACCAGGATCAGGAACGTCAACCATGTAACTGCGGGAAAGCAGGAACATGTCGAACTCTCCTCCGAGCACCTTCGGTTCAAGGGTCCCGTATTCAGCCACGGTGATATCTACTTCCACGCCGGAATTCGAAAGCATTGACTTAATCGCCACCGCCAATTCTGGAAGTTCTGATCGGGCTGGGTAGGTCCACAGCCGCACTCGTTTGAGTCCAGACTTTTCCACCAACTGTTTTGCCTTGACGAGATCGAACTGAGGTACGACTACGTCGGGATCCCATTTTACCGCCGGACCAAAGTAGCCAGCAGCTGGTTCTGCCGCTCCTTCGAGAAGAGAGGTGGCCAGCACCCGGCGATCGATCGATGCATCAACGGCTTGGCGTGCCGTTGCCTTTTCGAACGGACCCGATGCGGAGTTCAGGTAGATCGATGTGGTTCGGGGAAGGTCATAGAGCGCAACGGTGAGTCCAGCGGTCTTCTTTACCGCCTCGATCTGCGTGGGTGGGATGCCCTCGGCGAGGTCAAGTTCGCCGGCCCGAAGCGCAGCGGCACGGGCTGTTGGATCGACGATGATTTTCGCTTCCACCTGGGTAATCGAAGGAGCCTTACCCCAGTACTTTGGATTCGCAGCCAGGTTGAGTTTTTGCTCTGGAATGTATTGGACCAAACGGTAAGGACCGGTTCCGGTATTGATGGGTGAAGGGATCCCAGAAGCGTACGCCGATGGCGCCAAAATGGCACTGCCTGGGCTCGACAACCGCAAAGGGAGCAGTAGGTCGGGCCGGGCGGTAGTGACTTCAAGGGTTTTTTCGTCGACTGCTTGGGCCTTGATGCCCGCACCGCGAAGCGCACGAGGCGCGGCTGTGGCACTGGCTGAAGTGTTGATGGAATTGGCGACGGCGGCAGCGGTTAGCGGGGTGCCATCGTGAAAACTCACTCCAGAACGCAGGATAAACCGCCATGTGGTCGGATTCAATTGGTCCCAGGAGGTGGCCAGCAACGGTAGCGATTCACCGGATGAATTGGCCCGCACCAAGGTTTCGGCCGCACCAAGTCGAGTCAACAAGAAGGCATCATCGGAAATCACCGAAAGCCCCGCCCTGGGCGCAAACGACAACGCAACACGCAACGTCTGCTGCTTTCCAGCCGGCTGATTTGGGGATGCACCTACAGTGGCAGCCGTTGACGACGGGGCCGCAGCGGTTGTGGCGGTGAGAGGCGGTTTCGTTACCGTGTTCTTTGGTTTGGGAGATCCACTTCCCGGTTTGGCGTTCGCTGATTTGGTTGAGGCAGTTTCGGTGGATGCCTTTTGAAGTCCCGCTTCGACTCCTGTCGGTTTCAGCAGAACGATACAGGCAACCGCAGCGGCAACAGGAGCTAGTCGATGGCGAGCTCTACATTTTTTTGAGGGCGTTTCTATTCCACATGGTTTCGTATCGATAATGATTCTCATAATCAATAGTAAACCACACCTCGACCGGGGTCGGCTCAAGTGTTGAGTTGTTGGGTGCTGCAGCACCACGAGACACAGCGTGGCGATTATCGGCCTGTCACGAATTTTGTTAGCGACTGCGGCAAGGATTCGCCGGAAAAGTAGAGAACTCAGCGTGCTTCTATTGGCTGCGGTGATGCTCCTACACTCAGTGAGATGGCAGCCTCAAACGAACCCGTCGACGGGTCCCAAGATGATTTTGATACCTACTCGCAAGGTCGTTCGGCCCCGCCTGCTCAACGTCGCGATCATCATGATGATCAAGACCACAACGACGGTCATGATCACGCGCATAAAACAGGCCATAGTCACGGCGGACCACTGGGTCCCACGAGCTCCCGGGTTAAGAAGGCTTTAGCGGCGATCGTCATTCCTCTTCTCTTGGCAACCATCGTGGGAATCATCGCGTTGTGGCCGGACCCCTCCACAGGCCGCAAACCGCTTGCAGGTCCGTCCCCATCGAAAGGTCTCATCGCTGCAACCGTCACCCTCGTTGACGTTCAAAAGTGCGACTCCGAATTTGAGATTGACAGTGGGCAGGTTTATTGCGAATTGATTTCCATCAGAACATCCGAAGGAGTTCCAGCGAGCTTTGAAAACTCATCGGTAAATGGTCTCAACTTCAAAAAGGGAATGTCCATTTACGTTGACTCGTATCCCATCACCAAAGCCGACGGCACAAAGGTCCAGAGGTACAGCTTTTACGAATTTAAGCGAGAGCGGCCCTTGTTGTTGCTGCTGTTTGTGTTTGTTCTTGTAGCCGCGCTCGTGGGTCGGAGCCGCGGCATCCGGGCGCTCATAGCCCTCGCACTCTCGCTCATGATTTTGGCACTCTTCATGCTCCCAGCTATTGCTTCGGGAAGCTCGCCAATGCTCGTCGCCTTGGTGGGAGCCTCGGCAGTTATGTTCGTAGCGTTGTATTTGTCCCATGGCATTAACGTGCGAACCACGTCGGCAGTTATAGGCACCGTAGTTTCCCTCGGTATCACCGGGCTTGTTGCTGCCTTGGCAGTTGGGGCCGCCAACTTCACGGGTTTAGCTGATGAAGAAGCAAACTTCCTACGAGCGACCGCCGATGGGATTGATCTCCGGGGGCTGCTGCTTGCCGGGATCATCATTGGGGCTCTTGGTGTTCTTGATGACGTCACCGTGACCCAATCATCCGCAGTTTGGGAACTCCATCAGGCCAATCCAACCATGGGATTTACGCGGCTTTTCCAATCAGCGATACGGATAGGTCGCGATCATATTGCTTCGGCGGTCAACACCTTGGTGCTGGCCTATGCCGGGGCCAGCCTTCCGCTCCTGCTGCTGTTCACCAACGTAGGGACACCATTCGGCGAACTGTTTAACGGAGAACCAGTGGCAACCGAGGTGGTGCGAATGCTGGCGGGGAGCATTGGTCTGATGGCCTCGGTGCCCATAACCACGGCATTAACGGCATTGGTTGTAACGACCGCTGATCGACCGATGCCTCAGCCATACTTGGGAGATGCAGCCGTTTACGCTTCGCCACATTGAAGATGCAGTGCGGGGATCTTTTGCGCTTGATACGTGCTCGCCCGATGATGCGAACGAATGGTCGGAGACGAATCGTTCACGAGGGCACTGTGCGGTGGCGACGTTGGTGCTGCACGATTTCTTTGGTGGCGAGTTGGTCTGTGCTGAGGTCCACGCACACGGTGAAAAGTTCGGTTACCACTGGTGGAATCGCTTGGGTGGATTTGATCTTGACCTCACTCGTGACCAGTTCGCGGAACACGAGATTGTTGGCGAACCTTGGGAAACCGAGCGGCCAGAAGGTAACGATCATTTCTACGGCAATCAATACCTGCTGTTCCGTTCCCGGGTTTGGGAAAAACTTGGCCTATCCGTTCCTGACAATCGTTTGGCCTAACACCAATACTCAACTGGGACTCAAGCAGTGTTTTGATCTGGTCGGTTATTCAAAGTTCCCGCTGATTCGACATTCGAGGCGACTCCAGGCTGGAATAGACGGATGGCATCTGAACTGTTTGACGAGCTTCGCGATTTTCTAACCTCCAACTGGGACCCTGAACTAACCGTTGAGCAGTGGTGGGAGCGGTTGGGACTGGCTGGATGGTCTGCTCCTTCGTTGCCTGAGAATGCTTTTGGTCGTGGACTGTCTCGCAGCGATTCGGTGCAGGTGCAACAAATCATTGGTGCTCATGGCGCGCTTCCTGCTCCCGGCGGACTTGGGCTGTTGCTTGCCGCGCCCACGATTGCTACCCACGGAACCCAGGAGCAGATCAATCGCTTTGTGAAAGACATCGTCACTGGTAAGCGCGCATGGTGTCAGCTGTTCAGTGAGCCGGGTGCCGGATCCGATCTGGCCGGGCTGGGGTCACGGGCCGAGCTGGATGGTGACGAGTGGATCGTGAATGGCCAGAAGGTTTGGACCTCGGGGGGTCATGTTGCCGATATGGGGATGTTGATTGCGAGAACGAATTTTGAAGCGCCCAAGCACCAAGGCATCACCTACTTCGGAATCAACATGCACCAGCCGGGTATGGATATTCGTCCGCTCAAAGAAATGACCGGCCACGCACTATTCAACGAAGTGTTCATGAGCGATGCCCGCGTACACAACGACTCGATGATTGGGGCAAAGAACAATGGCTGGGCGGTTGCGAACTCCACGTTGATGTTCGAGCGTGCTGGCCTGGGTTCAGGTGGATCGGGGGCGGTAAGCGCGGCGATCCCTGGAACGGTTGGTGGCCATCTTCCTAAGCGCGCTGGTGATTTTGTGCGAGCGAAAACGCCAAAGCCTGCCGTGGCAAAAGCTGCAACCTCGGATGCACCAGCAGTGTCAAATACCTCGATCGCCGCAGCACGTTCATCGGGCATCGGTCAGTTTGTTGCGCTGGCCAAAACTCGTGGGGTCCTTGGCGACCCAACAGTTCGCCAGCAATTGGCCACGATGCATACGTTGATGGAGATTGGTCGATTCAACGGAGAGCGGGTGAAAGCAGCACGCACCCAAGGCCAAGAAATCCCCGGAATGGCCAATATTGGAAAGCTCTCCATGAGCATTATCGTCCGCCTTCAACGCGACCTTGGATTGGCGATCGCCGGGCCGAGTGGGATGCTGCACGCCTACAACGACACCGACCGCAAAGCCCTCGATGCTGCCACGGGCGAACCGCAAATGGCCATGATTACCGGTATGGCGCTCTACGCACAGGCTCCTCCGATCTACGGCGGCACCGATCAGATTCAGCGCAATATCCTCGCCGAACGTGCTCTGGGGCTGCCAAAAGATCCGGGCATCGATGCCAAAACCCCCTTCTCGCAAATGGTCAAGAACGGCTGACCTCCTCGTGGGTCGCTCGAAAATCGATGGGAGCTACATGACTCCTCCTGGGTCGTTTTCATCCCCTCGATTTGCCTGAATCAGCTGAATCTTCGTGTGATCGGGGTTCGGTCCGATCCGCACAGACTGTCCGCCGGAGTATGACCATGGCCCGCCTACGATTGAGAAGGTCCGGGATTCGCCTCGGCCCTTGAAAGGGTTTGTACGTGCTTTGGTCCCGCCCCGTCCCGCTGATTGGCGACGCATCATCAGCTAGGGAACGGTCGGCTGATCCAATGGGTTGGGCGTTTAGCGAAACCGAGCGCGAGAGTCTGTACGCAATAGTGGCCGCCCGGCGGGATGTGCGGCGGTTTCGCCCCAACCCGGTGCCACAAGAAATCGTCTACCGGATTCTCGCAGCCGCTCATCAGGCTCCCTCAGTTGGACAGTCGCAACCGTGGCGCTTTCTGATCGTCGACAGCGTTGAAACTCGTGAGAAAGCGGCGTGGATTGCTGATCGCGAACGGATCGCCCAAGCGAATTTGTTGGAGCCTCAAGCGGCCCGTCAGTTGCTTGATCTCCAACTCGAAGGATTGCGCGAGGCGCCTCTCGGAATTGTGGTGTGCTGCGATCGAAGGGTCCCCGCCAGCGGTGTGCTTGGCCGTTCAACCTTTCTTGATGCCGACATGTGGTCCGCCGCGTGTGCGATCCAAAACCTGTGGTTGGCCGCCCGGGCCGAGGGTCTTGGCGTGGGATGGGTCACGCTCTTTCCACCGAAGGAACTCGAAGCGTTGGTCGGCTTGCCTGAAGGCGTTGAAACCCTCGGTTGGCTCTGCATCGGCTGGCCCGATGAGCGTCCTCCCGAGCCAGGCCTGGAGCGAGCGGGTTGGTCAAAGAAGTTGGCCTTCGAAGACGTCGTCATCCATGGAAACTGGTCTCGCGCTCAGGGTGTTGAGAGTGCGACGGGGGCCGAGCGTGCTGCCCCGATTTCACGGTTGCGCGCCCCAAACCCTGTCGAAGTTATTGCTCCTCGTGATCAACGCGACACCTTACTCACGCCTCCTGGTTCGCTTGGCGTGCTCGATCGTTCTGTCGACCGAATGATTGCCCTGGGTCATCCCGTACAAACAACGGCATGTTTGGTGCTGGTTGCCGGTGATCATCAAGTAAGCGAACTTGGTATTACCGCATACAAGCGAGAACTCACTACCGAGTTGCTGCGTGCGGCGAATGCTGGTTCCTCGATCGGTATAGCGACGGCAACGAATGCCCAGTTCTCCGCGATCGTGATCGATGCCGGATCAACAACCGGAGACCTCCTGAACACTGATCCGCTGAGCCGAAAACGAGTCGAAGAACTTGTCGACGCAGGACGGGTGACCGGTATTGCTGCCGCTAGTCGTGGAGTGGTTTTACTCGGCGAGATTGGCATGGGTAACACAACCGTCGCGGCAGCCCTAAGCGCGCAGATCTTAGGCAAGAGGGCTGCTGAGGTGGTGGGCCTGGGCTCAGGTTCGGATTCGCGCATGTTGGAGCGAAAACGTGAAGTCGTTGACGCAGCGGTTGCTCGTGGTCGTGCTGCCTACGGTTCTCAGCTCGATGATCCGCTCACGCTTCTTTCCTGTCTTGGTGGCCCAGAGTTTGCTTACCTCACAGGCGTGGTTCTGGGCGCGGCTCAAGCGGGCCAAGCAATCGTGCTCGACGGTATGGCCACCACCGTTCCGGCACTGCTAGCGGCAATGATTGAACCAGCCGTAAGCGCGCATTTGATCGCCGGGCAACGCAGTCGTGAACAGGCTCATTCTGATCTTCTCGGTTTGCTCGGCCTCGAACCTCTTCTAGACCTACGAATCCGAGCCGGAGAAGGAGTAGGTGCAGTCCTCGCAGCCCAACTCCTTTTCACCGTCCTCGCCACCAGAAAAACCACCGCCAGCTTCGAATGATTATATGCCTTCTGGTAGAGCACGCTTACGGTTTGGCGGTTTTTAGAACTTCGACAAGATCGGCGGGGCGGCCGACGATGATGCCGTTGGGTTCGAAGGCCAGGATCTTGGTGTAGTCGGCCTTGGTGTCGAAGGCTGGATCGACTGGCCAAACCCAAACGGCAATTCCTTCGGCTTTGGCTCGGGCTTGCAACTCGGGCGTGAGCAGTTTGAGGCCCTGCGCATCAGGAGGGATTTGCAAGACCGGTGTGGTGGTGAGCGGCAATCCGGCCAGCACATACTTGGTGGTCTCATCGGTTCCTGGAGAAGTGGCGATGGTCGGTGCGGCTTTGCGGAAGGTTACGAGAGCTGCATCATCGAAGGAAACGACGATGAAACGATCAGGCTTGGGGTCAGCATTGAGAAGTTTGGCCAGGGCAACGGCAACCTCGCTGCCACCGTCGGGACCATCTGTTTTAATCTCGATGTCAATGACCAGATCGGGGAATTGTTGCATCACCTCTTGCAGCGTGCTGATGCCAAAATCATCGGCCGAATAACCGGCGGGGGGCTTTTGTTTGCCAGTGCGCACCCCGCGAAACGGTGGCACTTTGCCTGAGGTGCGGCAATCCCAACACCCGCCGGTGAACCAATAGGCGTTGTCGATCTTGGCAAGCTCTGCCGCGGTTCGGGCTACTGCGGGGCCATTTTCGCTGGCGGTTCGATCAAGGAGCGGATCATGTTGCACAATCACCACGCCGTCTTTTGCTAAGCGCACATCGAGTTCGAGAACCTCGGCACCTAGTGCAACGGCGCGTTTGAAGGCGTACATCGTGGAGTGGGGAGCTTCAAGATCACCACCAGCATGGGCGATTACCAGTGGCTTCTTTTGACCGCGGTCGAGGGCTGCTTTGAGTAAACCTTTTGCTCCGGGCCATTGCTGAAATGCTCCGGTTGAGGTTGCCGCGGCCTTCACCGTTGGCCTCACGCCCGCGGCATCTACAGCGGTGCCAGTGTCAGACGCGGCGGCATCCGGGTTGGTCGGGTTCGGCGAAACGGGAACGCCAGAACCATTCGATGGAGCAGCTGCCTGTTTGGCAATCCAAGCAATCGAATCGGTGAGTGAGGTGAGCACAACATCGGCGTGTCCGGCGCCCGGGTACACCTTGCGTTCCACCTTCGAGCCGAGCGCAACCAACTGATCTTGCAACGTTTTTGACGAGCCAACGGGAACAAGCTCGTCAATTTCACCATGAATCAGCAGAATGGGTGCGTTGATTTTTGACTGGCCGGGCTCGTTTGCATCAAGTGCTTCTAGCCAGGCAGTTGGGAGTGGAGTGCCAGCCTGCACAGTGTCGCGCTGGGCGTTTTCGTTTACTTCACCGGAACACTTTTCTTCAAGTTGTTCGGTTAGCTCGATACCCCGTGGGCTTAGTACTTCGGTAAGTTTGAGTGACGGGTTGACTGATTGAAGGCCCTTGGCGATGAGCGATGCGTAACCACGGTCGGGAGTCTTTTCAAGTCCGTCAACTAGGGTGCGAAGTTGCGAAGGTGCGGCACCGGCCAAAACGCCGCGAATCTCCAAGTTGGATGCATACGTTGGTGCTTGCGAGGCGGCCCACAGTGCAGCGTGGCCGCCTTGGGAATGGCCCCACAAGATGGTTGCCGGAGCTAGCTGCAATCCATCAATCGTGGCTGCAGCCGTGGCGATATCAAGAACCGATCGGCCCGAGGAAATGCCATCGAGGAACGGATGGGGTCCAGCGGTTCCAAGACCCGGATAGTCCGACGCGACGGCCACCATGTTGAGCTGCCCGACGAGTGTGGCAACCGTGTTTTCCAGAATGCCAATGTTGCGAGATGGGGCGCACCGATCAGCAAACCCGTTCGTGGGATGGGCAAAGGAAACGACCGGCCAACCACCCTTCGGCGCGGGGCGATCGGGGGCAAAGACCAGTCCACTTACGATTACTGGCTGCTCATCGCGGACCGTGGAATCGTAAAGGACCCGCCAAGCTTTGAGCCCGGTTGGTGCAATAATCGAGGTCGCAGAAAGCAGCCTCCCCGCCTTTGCGTCACCAGCGACGACCGGAACTTTGTAGGGCAGGTTGCTCACCTGGAGGGCATCCGGGCCGGTGCCGCCAACTAGGCCGTCGGGGGTACTCGGTGACGTACCCGAGTCCAAGATGGTCGATGGTTTCGAAGCAGGGCTTTGAGCACCGGTTGGGTCGGTTGTGCCTTGTGTTCCATCGGGGACACTTGAGCCCCCCGCGGTCGCTGTGACCGCTGCGGCCGTGGTGTTGGAAGACGCGTAGGTATCGTCATTCGTGCTGGAAGCCTGGGGAGCAGTGGATCGGCCGAGGGTGAATCCGCTAATGGCTGCGATCAACGCCCCCACTATGCCAATCCGCACCGCCCGCTTGAAACGCAAATGGGGGACCGGCGGCACAACCGGAGCCTCGTGCAAACCAGAAAGCGCACTTAACATTGGCAGACGCGCCGCGCGGCGGCCCGGAGCAAGCGAGGCAATGAGCCCAGCAACGGCAGCCAGCAGCGCAAGCGATGCCACTCCCAGCGGCGGAAACACAAAGGTGGAGAGTCCTTCGTCACGCAGGGCTTTGAGTAACGATTTCGAGACAGCCGTTCCGAGGACCACCCCAATCGTGACGGCAAATAGAGAAATGAGGATGGCTTCTGATCGCAGCATCGACCGGATCTGACCACGCTGCATACCAAGTGTACGTAGTAATCCAATTTCTCGCACCCGTTCCACCACACTCAACGAAAGGGTGATGGCGATGCCAAGTACCGCGACCACCACCACGAGCACAAGAAGTCCAAGAATGAGGCTCAAGAGTTGATCGAGCGAGCCGGTGATTCGTTTCACGTACTGCTTAGGGTCTTCAACCTTGGCGGTGGGATATGCGGTGGTAAGTGTGGCGATTTCTGTTCGGAGCTTGTCGATCGACACTCCGGGTTTCGCCGCAACGTACACCACAAAATCGAAGACATCGGGAACGTATTTTTCGTAGTCTTCATTGGCAATACCGAAATCGAAGGCAATGCCTTGGGTGTACACGGTGCTGATGCGAAACGGAGCGGGGGGCTTGCCAGGGAAGGTGAGCTTTATCGTGTCGCCCACCTTCCAGCCATGATCATCAAGCTCCCGACGAGAAATGGCAATGTTGCTCGGGGCTCCGTCGGCGTGGGTGTCGAGGTCTGAAAATTTGCCCTGTTCACGCCCAAAATCAAGAAGCCGATCGGCAGAACGAGGGTTAAACGAAGCAATAGGTCGTCCGCCAGAACGGCTCACTGCTGATGGACGCCTGGCTTTTCGTTTCGGTCCGTCAACGGTGGCGAAACCGTAACGAAGACCTGATGCTGCTTCAACGGAAGGAAGCGCCGCAATGGAGCTAGCCACAGAAACAGGCAATCCACCAGTACCAAAGGACCCAGACCGCACAACGAGATCCCCACGAAGACCCCCGGCCACTGCCGTCGACAGGGAGGATTGCAATGAAGCGTTGAGAATTACGGCGAAGCAGGCCACAGCGGAGCCGAGCGAAAGGGCTAGTGCGGTGGAAGCGGTTCTCCGAGGATTGCGGGTGGTATTGCGAACCGCTAAGCCAGTGGTGTTCCCAAACACTTTTCCTGCCGGTTCAACGAGTACCCGGAGCAGGGTGCCTATGGCGGGGGCTAAGAGGATGGAACCGAGGAGGAGTAGCGCTGCCCCCTGGCCGGTTCGCGGGAGGCTAGGAAGGTTTGCGCCAGAACGCATAATAAGCGCGCCGATGATAGTGACGGCGAGCCCGAGGACGGTGCGGCGAAGCAGCGGTGGTGGTTCAAATTCACTATCGCGCATAGCGGCAATCGGTGATATTCGCGCTGCTCTCCAAGCCGGTGTTGCTGCAGCGCCAATCGTAACGATGAGGCCAATCCCGAGACTCCAAGCGATCGTAGCGGGGCGGACCACAACGGGCGAAGGCGGTAGATCAACTCCAGTGGCACGAAGAATGGACTTCATCGCGGCAGCCAAAGCAATGCCACCAAACAGACCAGAAAGCGAACCCACGATGCTCATGGCCAGGGCTTCGCCCAGCATCATGCGCCGGATTTGGGCCCGCGAAGCCCCAACGGCACGCAAAAGCGCCAATTCACGGGTTCGTTGGCTGATGGAAATAGCGAACGTGTTTGCAATAATGAACGCGCCCACGATCAAGGACAGAACCGCAAAGATCAACAGGAACGCAGTGATGAACCGCAACCCGTTAGCAACCTGGTTTTCACTTTCTTTGGTTACGGTTTTCCCGGTTACCGATTCCACACCTGTTGGTAGGAGGTTCTGTAACGAAGCGGCAAGTGCTGTATCGCTAGTGCCGTTGGTGCCTCGCACCAAAACGGCATCGATTCGCCCCTCCTCGCCCAACAATTCCTGGGCGTCGGCGAGGGTGAAGAGCACCACCGGAACAGCTCCAGGACTATCGACGGATCCAAACCGCACCACGCCCACTACGCGGCCGGGGCTCGCACCGTCTTTCGAAACAACACTGACCGTTTCGCCCACCGCAATCGCCGAAGACTTTGCCGTGCCACGATCAATGACTACATCACCCGGTTTGATCGGTTTGGTTCCCGCCACCAGGGTGTAGGGATTCAGCTGATCATCATCGACCCAGTTTTCGGCAACTGGGGATCCAGCGGTGTCGCTGGTTACGTTCTCCGGCGCTTTACCACGCGCGCTTACGATATAGGCATACCCGGCGATTCGTGGTTCGCCCGCTGCCACTCCAGGCGCGTCTCTTGCCGTGTCAGCGAGATTGGCATCGATACGTCCGCGGAACGTTTGATTTTGCCGGACCACATTGGATTGTTCGCGGACAACTACCGAGACGTTTCGATACGCATTGGAGA